>NZ_JBEXMX010000025.1:0-62947 GCF_040610755.1 Gordonia sp. NPDC003585
GCCGCCTTGTCCGTTCGGCGGCGGGCCGCTCGGCCCGGTTGGCGCACCCTGCCCATTAGGACCTACGACGGTGTCCCGGGTCGGCCGCTCGATCTCCTGCGTGACGCCCGGATCCACCTGGTCACGGCTGTCCGTCTGGCCCCGCTGCCAGGGCGGGACCAGACCGCCCGTCGGCGTGCCTGTGCCCGGCTGACCCCCAGCGTTGGGACCACCGTTGTCCTTGTCCCGATTGTTCGGTGTGCTCACTCGCAATTCCCTCGCTCGGCGTCTTCTGGTCACCGTGTTGTCGGCAGCACGTCGTTCCCAGCCTAACGGTAGTCGAGGTCACATCCGCGTTACCGCCGCCGCTGTCAGCTACTCGGTCGGTTCGTCGGGCTCGTCGGCGTTGCGTGCGATGGCGATGACGGTGGTGCCCTCGTCGAGGTTCATCAGCCGCACACCCTTGGTCTGACGTCCGGCCTTGCGCACCTGCTTGGCACCCGTGCGGATGACGCCCCCACCGGAGGTGATCGCATACAGCTCGGAGTCGTCGTCGACGATGAGTGCGCCGATCAGCTCGCCGCGCCTGCGGTCGTGCGCGATGGTCAGCACGCCCTTGCCGCCGCGTCCCTGGACCGGGTAGTCGTCCATGCCGGTGCGCTTGGCGTAGCCGCCCGACGTCGCGACCAGCAGATACGTGCCCTCGCGGACCACGTTCAGGCTCAGCAGGGTGTCGTCGGCGTTGAACCGCATGCCCTGCACGCCGGAGGTCTGGCGACCCATCGGACGCAGCGCCTCGTCGTCGGCGTGGAACCGGATCGACTGCCCCTTCTGCGATACGAGCAGCAGGTCGTCGTCGGCGCTGCACAGCTGCGCACCGACGAGTTCGTCCTCGCCGCGCAGGTTGATCGCCGCGATGCCGCCCGACCGGTTGGAGTCGAAGTCCTCGAGCCGCGACTTCTTCACCAGACCGTTGCGCGTCGCGAGCACCAGGTACGGGGCGTCGTTGTAGGTCTTGATCTGGATGACCTGCGCGATGCGCTCTTCCGGCTGGAAGGCCAGCAGGTTCGCCACGTGCTGGCCGCGTGCGGTGCGGTTGGCCTCGGGCAACTCGTACGCCTTGGCTCGGTAGACGCGGCCCTTCGTGGTGAAGAACAGAATCCAGTCGTGCGTCGACGACACGAAGAAGTGCTTGACGATGTCGTCCTGCTTGAGGCCGGCACCCTGCACACCTTTGCCGCCCCGACGCTGACTGCGATACAGGTCGGTCTTGGTGCGCTTGGCGTAGCCGGTCTCGGTGATGGTGACGACGACGTCCTCGCGGGCGATCAGATCCTCGTCGGACACGTCGCCGTCGGCCGCGATGATCTGGGTACGACGCTCGTCGCCGTACTTCTCGACGACCTCCTTGAGCTCGTCGCGCACGATCGCGCGCTGACGCTCGGGCTTGTCGAGGATGTCCTTGAGGTCGGCGATCTCGCGCTCGATCTCGGCGAGTTCGTCGATGATCTTCTGCCGCTCCAACGCCGAGAGGCGACGCAACTGCATCGCCAGGATGGCGTCGGCCTGGATCTCGTCGATCTCCAGCAGACCCATCAGGCCGGTGCGAGCGGCCTCGGTGTTGGCCGACGCGCGGATCAACGCGATCACTTCGTCAAGGGCGTCAAGGGCTTTCACCAGACCACGCAGGATGTGTGCGCGCTCCTCGGCCTTGCGCAGCAGGTACCGCGTGCGACGCACGATGACGTCGATCTGGTGCTCGACGTAGTAACGGATCATCTGGTCGAGACGCAGCGTGCGCGGCACACCGTCGACGATGGACAGCATGTTGGCACCGAAGCTGGTCTGCAGCTGGCTGTGCTTGTACAGGTTGTTGAGCACCACCTTGGCGACCGCGTCGCGGCGCAGGGTGACGACGATCCGCATGCCGACACGATCCGAGGACTGATCCTCGATTCGGCTGATGCCCTTGAGTTTTCCTTCGTTCACCTGCTCGGCGATCGACTGGATCAGGTTGTCGGGGTTGACCTGGTACGGCAGTTCGGTGACGACGAGAGTGGTGGTGCCCTTGTTCTCCTCGATGTCGACCACCGACCGCATCCGGATGCTGCCGCGCCCGGTTGTATAGGCGTCGCGGATGCCCTGGCTGCCGACAATCAGTGCGGCCGTAGGGAAATCGGGTCCCTTGATTGATTCCATGCAGGCGTTGAGCAACGTCTCGTCGTCCGCGTCGGGATGCTCGAGCGCCCAGAACACCGCGTCGGCGACCTCGGTCAGGTTGTGCGGCGGGATGTTGGTGGCCATGCCGACGGCGATGCCGCCGGATCCGTTGATCAGCAGGTTCGGGATGCGCGCCGGCAGAACCGTCGGCTCCTCGGTCTTGCCGTCGTAGTTGGGCGTGAGATCGACTGTCTCCTTGTCGATGTCACGCAACATCTCCATCGCCAGCGGCGTCAGACGCGCTTCGGTGTAACGCATCGCGGCTGCGCCGTCGTTGCCGCGCGAACCGAAGTTGCCCTGGCCGTCGATGAGCGGGTAGCGCATCGACCATGGCTGAGCCATGCGCACCAGCGCGTCATAGATCGCCGTGTCGCCGTGCGGATGGTAGTTACCCATCGTCTCCGCAACGGGTTTCGCCGATTTCACGTAGCTGCGGTCGGGGCGGAACCCGGCGTCGTAGGACGCGTAGAGCAGGCGACGGTGCACCGGCTTGAGGCCGTCGCGCACCTCGGGCAGCGCGCGCCCGACGATCACGCTCATGGCGTAATCGATGTAGCTCTTCTGCATCTCCTGGCCGAGATCGACCGGTTCGACGCGATCGCCTTCACC
This sequence comes from Gordonia sp. NPDC003585, assembly GCF_040610755.1. Classification (NCBI taxonomy): domain Bacteria; kingdom Bacillati; phylum Actinomycetota; class Actinomycetes; order Mycobacteriales; family Gordoniaceae; genus Gordonia; species Gordonia sp. NPDC003585. The sequence goes on from NZ_JBEXMX010000025.1 coordinate 2,809, forward strand.
GCCGGCGGGCGGGAGCGTGGTGTCAGTCATTGCTCATTCTTTCTGCCGGGTGGTTTCGAGGCTCGCTTCGCTCGCACCTCAACCAGCGGAGTGCGGCGGTTCGCATGTGAGCCTGCGATGGGGAGGCGTCAGACATCAAGGAAGCGAACATCTTTCGCGTTGCGGGCGATGAAGCTGCGGCGGGCGGCGACATCCTCGCCCATCAGGATGGAGAAGAGTTCGTCGGCAGCGGCCGCGTCGTCGAGCGTCACCTGACGCAGGACGCGGACCTCCGGATCCATCGTGGTCTCCCACAGTTCCTTGGCGTTCATCTCGCCGAGGCCCTTGTAGCGCTGGATGCCGTCGTCGGCGTTGATCTTCTTGCCGGCGGCCCGACCCTCTTCGAGCAGGCCATCGCGCTCGCGGTCGGAGTAGGCGAACTCCGGTTCGGCTTTCTGCCACTTCAGTTTGTACAGCGGCGGCTGTGCCAGATAAACGTGACCGTGCTCGATGAGCGGGCGCATGAAACGGAACAGCAGCGTCAGCAGCAGCGTCGAAATGTGTTGTCCGTCAACGTCGGCGTCGGCCATGAGCACGATCTTGTGATAGCGCAGCTTGGCGATGTCGAACTCGTCATGGATGCCCGTACCGAACGCGGTGATGATCGACTGGACCTCGGTGTTCTTGAGCACCCGGTCGATACGTGCCTTCTCGACGTTGATGATCTTGCCGCGCAACGGCAGGATCGCCTGGTACATCGAATCCCGGCCCGACTTGGCCGAGCCACCCGCGGAGTCACCCTCCACGATGTAGACCTCACACTTGGACGGATCGTTGCTGCGGCAGTCGGCGAGCTTGCCGGGCAGACCGCCGATGTCGGTTGCGGTCTTGCGCCGCACCAACTCTCGCGCCTTACGCGCCGCCATGCGGGCCTGCGCGGAGTCGACGGCCTTGCGGATGATGATCTTGGCCTCGGCCGGATTGGACTCGAACCAATGCGCCAGGTGCTCGTTGCACGTCTTCTGCACAAAGCCCTTGACCTCGGTGTTGCCGAGCTTCGTCTTGGTCTGGCCCTCGAACTGCGGGTCGCCGACCTTCACCGAGATGACCGCCGCGAGTCCCTCGCGGATGTCGTCGCCGGTGAGTTTGCCGTCCTTCTCCTTGAGCAGCTTCTTGTCGACGGCGTACTTGTTGACCGTGCTGGTCAGCGCCGCGCGGAAACCTTCCTCATGGGTGCCGCCCTCATGGGTGTTGATCGTGTTGGCAAAGGTGTGCACCGACTCGGAGTAGCCGGCGTTCCACTGCATCGCGATCTCCACCTCGTGCCCGGTGCCCTTGGCGGTGAAGCCGATGACCGAGGTGTGGATCGGTTGCTTGGTGCGATTGAGGTGCTTGATGTAGTCGACCAGGCCGTCGGGGTAGTGATAGGTCCGCGTCTTCGGCTTGGCGGCCGCGGTCTTCTTCTCTTCCTCGGACTTGACGGTCTCCGCGGTGTCCGCGGGCGGGGTGTCACCGTTGGCGTCCCCGGGGGTGTCGACGACGTGCGGGCGCTTGTCGGTCAGCGTGATGGTGAGGCCCTTGTTGAGGAAGGCCATCTCCTGCAGGCGACGCGCGACCGTCTCCGCGCTGAACACTGTGGTCTCGAAGATGTCGGCGTCCGGCCAGAACCGCACCGTGGTGCCGGTCTTTCGGGTGGGGTCGCCCTTCTGCAGCGCCTCGGGCTTGGCGTGATCGTAGGTCTGCTCCCAGTGAAAGCCGCCGTAGTTGATCTCGAGCTCCACCTTGGTGGACAGAGCGTTCACCACGGAGATGCCGACGCCGTGCAGACCGCCGGACACCGCGTAGGCGTCCGAGTCGAACTTGCCGCCCGCGTGCAGCTGGGTCATGACGACCTCGACCGTCGGGACGCCGGTCGCGTGCATGTCGGTGGGGATGCCGCGGCCGTCGTCGACGACCTCGACGCCACCGTCCTCGAGCAGCGTGACCTCGACCTTGGAGGCGTAACCGGCCATCGCCTCGTCGACCGAGTTGTCGACGACCTCCCAGATCAGATGGTGCAGACCGCGCTCACCGGTGGAGCCGATGTACATGCCCGGTCGTTTGCGGACGGCTTCGAGGCCTTCGAGGATGCTGATCGAATCGGCGCTGTACTCGCCGGACTTCTTTGTCTTGCGACCCTTGGATCCTGCGGTGTCGTTACTGTCGGCCACGAGGTGCGTCCGCTCCTGTTCTGCTCTGGACGACGCCATCAGACGTGCGTCGTCGTTCCGTCGACGTGGTGGGACGACTACCATCGGTGTGGACACAAGTCAGGTTCGTCGCAGGCCTCGTCTGGCCCGCGACCGCCACATGTGATGGTCGTGCTCCCACCCCTGTCGGGACAACATCACCAGTGTACTGCCTAACCCGACCAGGAACCCGCATCCGGGGCCGCTGACGCGTTCGCTGGCGAATTTTTTTGGATAGTTGCCGGTTCGATCGTGGCCTGGGGACAAAACCTCGTTCTGGAGACCGTTGTCACCCGTAGGTGTCGCGGGGTCCGCGACCGGGGACGTGCCGCTCCCCTTTTCGCCACGACGGCCCCTTGGGACCGGTGATCCGCAGCGAGGTGACCATCCCGTCGCCGATGGCCGCGGCGATCTTCGCCAGGATCTGAGCCTGCACGTAACGCAGCTGGGTGGCCCACGCGGTGGACTCGGCCTGAACGTGTAAGACGTTGTCGCGCAGAGCAACCGGCTGTGCATGCGCCGCAACGTCGGCACCGACGATCTGCTCCCACATGCCGAAGAGCGTGCCTTCACCGATCTTGGGCTGCCACCCACGCTCGCGGGCGAGACCACCGGCGAGCCGGCCAAGCGGCTGCGGATCCCGGCCGTCGGGTCCCGACCCCGACCAGCGTCGGCGCTTGCTCTTTCCGCTGGTCGGACGTCGAACCGGGGACGCCCGGCCATGTCCGACCGACTTTCCCGCAGCCCTCGCCGCCGCCCGGGCCTCTTCCAGGGCGCGGCGCGCGCGTTCGTATCCGCCCAGGTTCTCGGGCGTACCGGCGTCGTCTTCGTCAGTCACCGGTCGCCTCCTCCCCTGTCGCCAGCACCGACCGTCGGCCTTCCTCGTCGGCGACGACTTCGATGGCGACGCGTCGGCCACCGATGCCCGACGGGATGTCCTCCGCCACGGCAGCGGTCACCAACAACTGTTCGGCGTCGGCGGTGAACTCCGCCAGTTTACGACGCCGCGCCGCGTCGAGTTCGGCGAAGACGTCGTCGAGCATGATCACCGGCTCGACGCCCTCGGCACGCGCAAGGGCCACCGACGCGAGCCGCAGCGACAATGCGAGCGACCACGATTCACCATGGCTGGCAAAGCCTTTCGCGATCTCGTCACCAAGAATCACGCCGACGTCGTCACGATGCGGACCCACCAGGCAGACGCCACGATCGATCTCCTTGGACCGCAGATCGGCCAACCGGTCAAGAAGTGACTGACGAATGTGCTCCACGTCGGCCGACTCACCTGCCGGCGGCAGCAGATCTGCTCCCGCCGTGGGGAGGTAGGCCAGGTCTGCCGGACGCGAGTGCGGGGCGATCGACCCGTACGCCTCGATGAAATGCGGGCGCAGGGCTTCGAGGATGTCGATGCGTGCCGCCGTGACCACCGCTCCGTGCTCGGCGAGCTGACCGTCCCAGACGTCCAGTGTGCTCAGCACCGATTCGGCGTCGCTGCCCCCGCGTCGCATCGCGGCCCCCGCGGTCTTCAGCAGGGCGGACCGCTGGCGCAGTACGCGGTCGTAGTCGGAGCGGGCCGCAACATGGAGCGGGCCCTTCTGCGCGACCAGTTCGTCGACGAAGCGTCGACGATCGGTCGGTTCCCCACGCACCAGCGACAGGTCCTCGGGCGCGAACAGCACGGCGCGCAGAATCCCGACGACCTCGCGGGCGCGACGTGCCGGACCACCGTTGATCGACGCCTTGTTGGCACCTTCGGCGTTGATCCGCAGTTGCGCGGTGAGTTCGCGTCCACTGTTCTCGACGGTCGCCGTGACCAGCGCCGATTGCTTTCCAGTGTGGACGAGCGGCGCATCGCTGGACACCCGATGGGACCGGAGCGTCGCCAGATAGTAGAGCGCTTCCAGGATGTTGGTCTTACCGAAACCATTGCGCCCGGTGAAAATGGTCGGCTCGGCACGCAGCTCGATGTCGGCAGACTGCCACGACCGGAAGTCGCGAAGGTGCAGCTCACGAACGAACACGGCAGCTTCTCGACGGGCGCGGGCGCGCGGGTCAGCCCGGAAGGCGGACCGGCATGAGCAGGTACGTGAACGCGCTCGCCGGCGCCGGGAAGGCACCCGACTCGTCGGCCACCGGTTCGTCACCACTCGCCGGACGCAGGACAGCGGGCCGGCTCGGCGTCGTGAATCCGAAATCGACCGTGTCGGCGTTGATGGCCGACAAGCCGTCCAGCAGGTATCCCGGGTTGAAGGCGATCGTCAAGGGTTCGCCGCTGAACTGCACAGCCAACTCCTCCTCGGCCTTGCCGGCTTCGTCGCCACCGGCCGTGAGGAGCACGGATCCCTCGGCGAATTCCAGGCGCACCTGGGCGCCACGCTCGGCGACCAGCGCGACGCGTCGGATCGCCTCGATGAGCGGCGCGCTGTCGATGGTGGCAACCGCCGTGTGACTTGCGGGCAGCAACTGACGGAACTTGGGGAACTCGGCGTCGAGCAATCGGGTGGTGGTGCGCTTGGACTCACCGAGGATGCCGAGGATGCCGTCGGAGCCGATCGCCGAGCCCGCACCGAATGCCAGCGACACCACACCGGTGCCCTCGGCGCCGGCGGTCTTGGCGCTCTCCGAAAGCGTCTTGGCGGGTACCAGAACCGCCCCGGTGGTGTCCGGATCCGTGGGCTCCCACTGCAATTCGCGGACAGCCAGACGGAATCGGTCGGTGGCGGCGAGCACCACGCCGGAGCCTTCGATCTCCACGCGCACACCGGTCAGCATCGGCAGCGTGTCATCACGCCCGGCCGCGACGGCGACCTGCGAGATCGCCTCGGCGAACAGCTGGGTGGGGATGGTGCCCGTGACCGCGGGCAGGTCGGGCAGCTGTGGGTAGTCCTCCACAGGCATCGTCGGCAGCGAGAACTTGGCGCTCCCGCACGCGATGGCCACGCGGGAACCGTCGAGGGTCACATCGACCGGCTTGTTGGGCAGCGCCTTGGTGATCTCGGCGAGGAGTCGGCCCGAGACGAGGACCTTGCCGGGTTCGGCGACCTCGGCGGCGATGGACTCCTGGGCCGAGACCTCGTAGTCGAATCCCGAGACGGTCAGGCCGTTGTCGACGTCGAGGACCACACAGCCGAGCACCGGTACCGGCGGTCGAGAAGGCAGGCTACGGGCGACCCAGGCAACGGAATCTGCGAACTCGTCACGCGCGACACGAAACTTCATGCTGGGAAACAGCCCTTCTCTCGTTCGGGGATCCCCACTGTAGAACGCCACCGCGCCGGAGTGGGCTGTTGGGTGCAAGTCGAGGCGCTTTGCGTGGATGCGAGCCGAGCGAGGCTGTCGGTTTCGGCACTGACACTGTGCACAGTCCTTCTTACAAAAGAAGTTCTCTAGAGAGGGATCCATCTCAGTAATAGGTGCTGTGGAATCTGTGCACAACCGGGGAATCAGCCCTGTCCGAGCGCCTCTGGCGATGTGGATGTCCGGTGGACGATCCGTGCACGGTTACGCCGAGGTATGTGGAGTACCAAGGTTGTTCGTATTCCGTGCACCTTGCGTACACAAGTTACCGACGGTTATCCCAAGACTCATCCACAGCTGGTGATGAACATACTCAGTGGGATTGTGAGTCGCCGCATCGACGACGAGAACCTCAACCTTGTCGTGATGGTTGAGGGTTGGTTCCACGATCGCCATAGGGAATCTGTACGCCCTGACCTCACGAGACGCACAGTGCACTTGACCGGTCTCCCAGGTACAGATTCCCGAGGGGTCTGGACGGAGCTATCTCGGTGGCCGCGGCGGTCGAATCGTCAGGAGGAGGCGCGCTGTTTGATGCGCGCGGTGAGCTCCTGGACGTGGTCGTACACCTTGCGCCGCTCGGCCATCTCCTTGCGGATCTTGCGTTCGGCGTACATGACGGTGGTGTGGTCGCGGTCGAAGGTCTCGCCGATTTTGGGTAGCGACAGGTCGGTGAGCTCACGGCACAGATACATCGAGATCTGCCGCGCTTGGGCCAACGAACGCGTCTTGCCGGGTCCGCGGAGTTCGTCGACGGAGATGTCGAAGTACTCGGCCGTGATCACCAGGATGCTGGCCGCGCTGACCTCCAGGGTGCCGGAGTTGGGCAGCAGCGCCTGCAGGACGACGTCGGCGAGCGACATGTCGAGCTCGGCGTTGTTGAGCGACGCGTAGGCGGTGACGCGGATGAGCGCACCCTCGAGTTCGCGGATGTTGCGCTCGATCTTGGAGGCGATGAGTTCGAGGACGTCGTCGGGCACCGCGATGTTGTCCATCTGTGCCTTCTTGCGCAAGATCGCGATGCGGGTCTCGAGATCGGGTGGCTGGACATCGGTGATCAGGCCCCACTCGAATCGCGTGCGGAGTCGATCTTCAAGTGTCGCAAGCTGTTTGGGCGGTCGATCGGAGGAGATGACGATCTGTTTGCTCGCGTTGTGCAGCGTGTTGAAGGTGTGGAAGAACTCTTCCTGGATACCTTCTTTGCCGATCAGGAACTGGATGTCGTCGACGAGAAGGACATCGACATCGCGGTAGCGGCGTTTGAACGCGACCCGACGGTCGTCACGCAGCGAGTTGATGAAGTCGTTGGTGAACTCTTCGGTGGAGACGTACTTGACCCGCATACCCGGGAAGAGGCGCTGAGCGTAGTGGCCGGCAGCATGCAGCAGGTGAGTCTTGCCGAGCCCCGATTCCCCCCAGATGAACAGCGGGTTGTATGCCCGGGCCGGGGCCTCGGACACCGCAACCGCCGATGCATGGGCAAACCGGTTGGACGCGCCGATGACGAAGGTGTCGAAGGTGTACTTCGGGTTGAGGTTGGCGCTCGGCACCGCCGGTGCGGTGGTCGGACGTTCCGCGAAATAGGCGGTCCAGTCCCCGGAATCAGGTCGCGGGCGGTCGCCGGAGGCTTCGCCGCCAGGTGAGCGGAACGCGTTGTCGGCCAAACCAGGCCGCGGACGACCCGCCATCGACTCACCGGGGAGCCCGTCGTCGAATGCCGTGCCCGACGCAGAAGGACCCGACGCAGAAGGACCCGACGCAGAAGGAGCTGACGCAGAAGGAGCTGACACCGGACCGCGGTTGATGTCTGCGCGGGCATCGACGTCGGAGCCGTTCTCCGCGCGGGTGTCCTCCGCGCGTGGCGTGGCGATGCGAACGCCGAGGTCCACCGGCTGCCCGAGGTGTTTGCTGAGGGTGGATCGAATGGTGTCGCGGAGGTTCCGTTCGATCTGCTCTTGGACCAGTGGCGTGGGCACCGTCAACAGCGCGAAGCCTTCGGCCAGGGTGAGCGGGCGGACCAACGACAACCAGGCCTTCTGCTGCCTGGTGAGCGGTTCGTGGTCGGGTGCGGCGGCATCGTCGTCGTTCAACTCGGCGACGACCTGCTGCCACACCTCGCCAAATGTGTCGCGGTCTGAAGTCACGTGGGGCCCTCCTGCCCGGGAAAACTACCAGCGTTCTCCGGCAAGGATGGCGTTGCGTTGCGATAGAGCCGAGTTGTCCACACAGTTATCCACATCTGTGTACAGAAGGGATGAAGATACCGGAAGCATCGCTTCGCGGCCAAGTTCCATGGTCGACGCGGGCGACCACTTCGGTGAAGGTTACAGAGCAGTGGCTGCCGTCACAACAGAATCCGAAGCTTTCGATCACGAGAAGGACAACACTTCGCGACAACGGAGAACACTGGGCGTCGGGGTGCGGATGGCGCTGGGTGACTCCGGCCCGGGCGACCTCGTGTCGGCTTCATCACAGGGTCTGCGATTGCCCGGTCGGCGTCGGGACCCTCGTTTGATTTGAGGCGCCACTCTCAGTACTCTCGACTGGTCATCCAGGTTGCGGATTTGCGCGGTGACCGCGCGGAGCTTTACCAGGTTCCGTCGAGGTCAACCGACTGATACCACCGACACGAGTTCGGCACCGCTCCCGGATCAACCGACCAACCAGAAAGCCGTGGGTTCGCACGCGAGGCGGGCACCCACGCACGGAGCACAAGGAGTCACCGTGGCCAAGGGCAAGCGGACCTTCCAGCCGAACAACCGTCGTCGTGCGCGCGTGCATGGATTCCGGCTGCGCATGCGCACTCGCGCCGGCCGCGCGATCGTCAACGGCCGTCGAAGCAAGGGCCGCGCGAAGCTCACGGCCTGATCGTCGACCGATGACCGAGTCGGTGCCACCGCCTCGGTCTCCGCTGATCGATGACTGCGCCTCGCCATCGGATCTCCCGGAGATCCGACTTTTCTCGCACGCTGCGAAACGGCGTGCGGGTTTCGTCGCGCGATCTGGTGGTGCACGCATCGCCCGTCCCGACCATGTGGCCCGATCCTCGCAACGTCCGATCCGACGTCGCGATGACCGGTGGACCCTGGTTGGGACTGATCGTGAGCAAAGCTGTGGGCCCGGCGGTGACCCGGCACGCCGTCGCGCGTCGTCTGCGTGCTGCCTTCGCCGAGACCATGCAATCGTGTCCGTCACCGGAGACCTTCGTGGTTGTTCGTGCTCACCGCAGCGCTGCGGGCCGTAGCAGCATCGAGCTGGCCGAACAACTCGAGGGAGCGTTCACGCATCCGCGACTTGCCCGGCTCGGTGATCGGCCATGACGGACACTGTGGACCAGAGCATGCAGACTCCTCCGACGACGGCGGCTTCTCCCACGACAACGGGGCGGCTGTGGACAACGACCAAGCTCCTCCCCCGCCGGGCACTGATCTTCCTGATCGAGCTCTACCGCACCTGGGTCTCGCCGCTGCGTCTGCCGACGTGCCGGTTTGAGCCGACCTGTTCGGGGTACGCGGTCGAAGCCCTCGAAACCCACGGCTTCTTCTATGGCGGCTGGTTGTCGATCGTTCGACTCCTCAAATGTGGACCTTGGCACAAACCTGGTTACGACCCGGTACCCGAACACGGGTTCCGCTGGCGTAGACCACCGACGGAAGTGAGGGGCAACTAACCCGTGCTCAACTTCATCTACTACCCCGTCTCCGGGATCATGTGGGTCTGGCATTGGCTGTTCGACCACATCACCCCGAACACTCCCGGCGGCGACGGCATCGCGTGGGCGCTGTCGGTGGTCTTCCTGGTGTTCACCCTTCGCGCGATCCTGTACAAGCCCTTCGTCAAGCAGATCCGCACGACGAAGAAGATGCAGGAGATCAATCCGGAGCTGCAGGCGATTCGAAAGAAGTACGCCAAGGATCGGGTCAAGATGACCGAGGAGATGCAGAAGCTGCAGAAGGAGCACGGGTTCAACCCGTTGCTCGGCTGCCTGCCGATGCTCCTGCAGATTCCCGTGTTCATCGGTCTGTTCCACGTGCTGCGGTCGTTCAACCGCACGGCGACCGGCATGGGTCAGCTCGGTATGTCGGTCGAGGAGACGCGCAACACCCCGAACTACTTCTTCAGTGTCGAGCAGGTGCAGAACTTCCTCGACGCCCGCCTGTTCGGTGTGCCGCTCTCGTCGTTCATCACCCAGCCGGTCACCGAATGGCCGGCCTTCGGAACGATCGACTTCACTCGTGCGCACATCGCGGTCGTCGTCATTCCGATGATGATCATCGCGTCGATCGCCACCCACATGAACTCCCGCGCATCGGTGGCCCGCCAGCCCGAGGCCGCGCTCGAGAACCCGCAGACGCGCATGATGAACATGCTCGCGCTCTACATCTTCCCGCTGGGCATCCTGGTCACGGGTCCGTTCTTCCCCGTCGCGATCCTCCTCTACTGGATGAGCAACAACATCTGGACCTACGGGCAGCAGCACCTCGTCTTCGGACGTATCGCCAAGGAAGAAGAGGAAGCGAAGCTCGCGAAGCAGGAGAAGCTGAAGGCCAACTCCCCCAAGCCGGGCGCGAAGCCGGTTCGGATGAAGAAGGGCCAGGCGTCGACGTCGGACGAGACCGACGCGTCCGACACACCGTCGGGGACGGATGCTGCCGCAGCCGAGACCGATAAGGGCGACGACGCGACCACTGCCCCGACCGAGGCAGGCGCCAAACCCAAGCCCGGACAGAAACCGGCGCGCCCGGGGCAGCGTTCCGGTTCGGGTTCCAGTCCTGGATCGAAGAAGCAGAACTCAGGTAATCGCGGGGGGAAGAAGGCCACCAATCGTGGTGGCCGCCGCGGTGGCCGAAGATGACGCTCGATCTCGAGCAACAACGACTTGTTGGTGGAAGCACAGAGTTAGGTGGATGTGAGATGACGGAGACTGCGACCCAGAGCGATCGCGAGACCGAGCAGGTGAACGAGTCGGCAGCGGTGGACGCGCCTGAGGCAGATACCGCTGAGGTGGATACTGCTGCGACGACCGACGAGTCTGCACAGACCGTTGCACCTGCGGAGTCGGATGTCGATGATGCGGTCATCGAGACCGACGACGCGGACGATGACGATGATGCGGATGAGGGCGACGAAGAGGATCGTCTGGTGGAAGAAGGCGAGATCGCCGGCGACTACCTCGAGCAACTCCTCGACGTCCTGGACTTCGACGGCGACATCGACCTCGATGTGGACGGTGATCGCGCGATCGTCAGCATCGACGGTGGAGACGATCTGGCCAAGTTGGTCGGCCGCAAGGGCGAGGTGCTCGACGCACTGCAGGAGCTGACGAGGCTCGCCGTCCAGCAGGCGACCGGTGACCGCAGTCGCCTGATGTTGGACATCGCGCGGTGGCGTGCGGATCGTCGCGACCGTCTCGCCCGGCTCGGCCGGGAAGTTGCAGAGCGCGTACTGGCGTCCGGTGACCGCGAGGCACTTGACCCGATGACGCCGTTCGAGCGCAAGATCGTGCATGACGCGGTGGCCGACGTCGAGGGCGTCGTGAGCGAGAGCGAGGGCGCTGAGCCGAAGCGGCGCGTCGTCGTTCTTCCCACTGTTTGATATCCCCGATCTACAGACAAGGCCCCGACGGTGTTCGGGGCCTTGTCTGTGTCTGGGATCGGAATTACAGCGGTGTTGTTTCACGTGAAACATGCGAGGTTGTGGACGGCTGTTCCGGCGCTCGGTCGCCTGGGGATAGTCAGCGCCCCGACCGTCCGACCGACTGTTTCACGTGAAACACTGAACCATCGAGCTTCAACGCAAGGGGGCGACGCAAGTGTCAGAACGACGCGACGATGATCGCAACGACACCGATACGGGGAGCGACGCAATCGAGATGTCCAGCGCCCCGCCGGCGGCAGCTGCCGACGTGTTTGGTGACCGCATCGAGTTGGCTCAGGCCTACCACCGGATCCTTGCGGCGGACGGGATCGATCATGGACTCATCGGCCCGCGCGAGATACCTCGACTGTGGGACCGACACATCCTGAATTGCGCGGTGATCAAGGAGCAGATCGGCGAAGGCGAGGCCGTGGTCGACGTCGGGAGCGGGGCCGGCTTGCCGGGGATCCCGTTGGCGATAGCGCGACCGGATCTCGAGGTGGTGCTCCTGGAACCGCTGCTTCGGCGCAGCACATTTCTGGAGCGGGCGGTCGGTGAGCTCGGCCTGCCGGTGCGGGTGGTGCGCGGTCGGGCGGAGGAGCGAGTCGTCAGGGAAGAGCTCGGTGGCATGGATGTGGCGACCTCGCGTGCGGTCGCTCCCCTGGAGCGACTGAGCAAGTGGTCCGCTCCCCTCATTCGGCCCGGGGGTCTTCTGGTCGCCATCAAAGGCGCGTCGGCCGTCGAAGAGATCGAACGTGACGGAGCAGCAGTGGGTCGGGCCGGGATCGGCGGCCTGCGAGTGGAGCTGTGCGGTGAGGCCATTCTGCCCTCCCCCACGACGGTCGTGGTCGGTGTGAGGTCGGAGCGTGGCGGTCGCGAACGCGGTCGCGGAAGGAAGCGGTGAGCTAGGTGGTATGGAGTCCGCGGAGGGCGCAGAATAGGAAGCGGTCCGCCGAAGGGAATGGCGGCCCGCAACCGCATTCGGCAGATGCCGTCGGTGCATCAGGCACCAATGGTTACGAGGTCGGGCAAAGGAGTCAACGCGTGGTCGACCAGGACCCGAACGTTTCACGTGAAACAGCCGAGGGAGTCCCCTACGACGACACTCCGATCGCAGCGGCCGCCGAACGCGCCAGTCAGGTCCTGACACCGGGTGGTGCGGGCCAACTCCCCCGTCCGCCGCAAACACGCATCATGACGGTGGCGAATCAGAAGGGTGGTGTCGGCAAGACAACCACCGCCGTGAACATCGCCGCCGCACTTGCTCTGCATGGTCTGCGCGTCCTGGTCGTCGACCTCGACCCACAGGGCAACGCGAGTACGGCGTTGGGGATCGACCACCGCGCGCCCGACATCGCCTCGGTTTACGAGCTGTTGCTCGGCGAGGTGACGCTGAGGGAAGCGATCCAGCAGAGTCCCAGCAACGAGCGCCTCTTCTGTGTTCCGGCCACCCTCGACCTGGCCGGCGCCGAGATCGAGCTCGTCTCTCTGGTGGCACGCGAGAACCGGCTGCGCAATGCGCTCTCGGAGGGAACCCTCGCCGAGTTCGACATCGATTACGTCTTCATCGACTGTCCCCCATCGCTCGGGCTCCTCACCGTCAACGCGATGGTCGCGGCCCGCGAGGTCCTCATCCCGATTCAGTGCGAGTACTACGCGCTGGAAGGTGTGGGACAGCTCCTTCGCAACATCGAACTGGTGCAGGCACATCTCAACCCGGGACTTCATGTGTCCACGATCGTCTTGACGATGTACGACGGACGCACGAAGCTCGCCGATCAGGTGGCCGAGGAGGTGCGCCGACACTTCGGCGACAAGGTCCTCGGCGCGATCATCCCACGCAGCGTGAAGGTGTCGGAGGCACCGGGCTATGCGATGACGATCATCGAATACGATCCCGGATCGCGTGGCGCGATGAGCTACCTCGACGCGGCGCGTGAACTCGCGCTTCGCTCCCCCGCACCAGAGACGGCACGCGCATGACGCGGAGTGGTTGCGATCGACAGCAGTGCACACCCATCAAGATCTTGCCGGGAGGACAACCATCATGAGTCCACGTGAAACCGCACAGCGTCGTGGCGGACTCGGACGCGGGCTGGCAGCACTCATCCCGACCGGACCGGTGGACGACCAAGCAACCGGTGCGCCTCGCATGGGGGCGGCGGCTGCCGACGTCGTGATCGGCAAGTCGGCTGCTCCGGAGTCCAGCACTCAGGGGCCAGCCGCGGCAGGCGGGGCCACCACGGCCACACTCACTCAACCCCTTGCCCACGACGAGGTCGGTGCGGTCTATCGCGAGATCCCGCCCGCCGAGATCGAACCCAACCCGAACCAGCCGCGCACGGTTTTCGACGAGGAAGCCCTCGCCGAACTGGTCCACTCGATCACCGAATTCGGTCTGATGCAGCCGATCGTCGTGCGCGAGCTGTCCACACCGACGGCATCGGGCGTCCGATTCCAGTTGGTCATGGGTGAGCGACGGTGGCGGGCCAGTCAGGAAGCCGGCCTCGAGGCCATCCCCGCGATCGTCCGCGAGACGGCCGACGGCGACATGCTGCGCGACGCGCTGCTCGAGAATATCCATCGGGCTCAGCTCAATCCGCTGGAAGAGGCTGCCGCGTACCAGCAGCTGCTCGACGAGTTCGGCGTGACCCACGAGGAACTCGCCTCCCGGCTCGGCCGGTCACGCCCGTTGATCTCGAACATGATCCGCCTCCTGAAGCTCCCGATCCCGGTCCAGCGTCGGGTCGCGGCCGGGGTGTTGTCGGCGGGCCACGCCCGCGCGCTCCTCTCGTTGGAGACCGGAAGCGACGCGCAGGAGGCACTTGCTGCACGCATCGTTGCCGAGGGGTTGTCGGTGCGAGCCACCGAAGAGGCGGTCACCCTTGCAAACCGGGGGGACGGACCGGACGGTCGGTCGCCGGCCGCGCCCAAGCGTCGGCAGATGCAGATGCCCGGACTCCAGGATCTTGCCGAGCGACTCTCGGATCGGCTCGACACGAGGGTTACAGTCGGATTGGGTAAGCGAAAGGGCAAGATCGTGGTGGAGTTCGGATCGGTGGAAGACCTCGAGCGGATTGTCGGCGTCATCGACCCCAAGAAGTGATTCGTCGGCCGGAAATCCCCTCATGATGACCCACGGAAGTTATGTCACTGTGACGACAGCTCGCCCTGCCACCGAAATGCCCTGGGCTGCAGCATTTTTGGCCGAACAGGTGCTGAAGTCGGAGATCGGGTGACGATGGGCATCGGAATCGTTCGCCTTGACCTCGACTCGTTCGAGTTGCTGCCCCAACACACGCGACGATGTGTGTTCTGGGAGGTGGACCCGGCCACAAATCAGGCGCGGTCCCCTGACACGGCGATGTTCGGTGACCTCGGAGCGTTCGAGAGCGAGTTCGACAAAGAAGCGTGGATCTCCGGACTCCTGCTCGAATGGGGAACGTGCGGGCAGGTCGCAGTGGATACGGCAACCAACAGTGTTGTCGGGACGGCCTTCTACGCCCCGCCCAATCGTGTGCCCCGGTCGACGTCCTTTCCCACTTCCCCGGTGAGTCACGACGCTGTGCTGCTGACGAGTATTCGAACCGAACCCGGTCACGACGAAGCCGCGACGGTCCTGCTCGATGCGGTGCTCGCAGATCTGATGCGACGAGGCGTTCGGGCTGTCGAGGCGTTCGGTCTGGTCCGGTCGGCGCACCAGGCGGGTGGCGGTGAGGTCGCCTCGGAAGAGGGATTGAGTTCGTGGACGGACGAATCCATCGTCGAAGTCGCCCGAGAGATCCTCGACGGCCCCCAAGATGACCTGTGTCCCGTCTGCATGATCGATGCCGGCTTCCTCAAGGACTCTGCGTTCGACGTTGTCGCGAGCCATCCTCGGTTCCCGCGATTTCGACTGGAACTCGACGAGGGGCTCGGCTGGAAGTTCGAGGTCGAGAGTGCCCTCGAGAAGCTGGTGGTGATGGCGGCGATCGACCTGGCAGGTCGTGAGCGCAGCGCAGTACCGGTGGGCCTAGCGGGAGATCTCTTCGGCCGCCAGTAGCTCGGCGAAAGTGTAACTGCCGGTGGGCCTGTCGTCCTGGCCCAGCAGGTACAGGCGTTTGACCGCAACCAGGATCGCCTCGGCAATGACGTTGCGGTAGTTCGAATCCGCAAGCGTCGCAGCATCTTCGGGATTGGTGATGTAGCCGATGTCGATGAGTGCGACGGGCATCCGGGTCAGTCGCAACAGATCCCACGTGCGTTCGTGGGTGCGGCAGTCGGCCAGTGGTGTGCGGGCAGCGATCTCGCGCTGAATGTAGCCGGCGAGGTTGCGGCCGATGGTCGAGTACGAGCCGTGGCTGTTTCCGAAGTAGAACGACGCCACGCCATGTGCCTTCGGGTTGCGGTAGTGCCCGCAGCGCAACGCGATCATCAGGTCGGCGTCCATGAGGTTCGCGACCCGTGCTCGTTCGTCGTCGGAGGGATGTCCGCGGCCGTCGTGCGACAGGAACGTTTCCATGCCGGCCGCCGCCATGCGCCCTTCGAGCCGGGCGGCGAGGTCCCATAGCAAGCGCGATTCGCGCTCGGCGGTGTCGCCGACCGAAAGGTCGTGCAGGCCACCGGAACCCGGATCGATCAGGATGCGTTTACCGGACAACCGAGGACCCGAGCGTCGGACATGTTCCTCTTCTCGGATCGCATGCGGCGATCCACCGGTGACCCGGGTGCCGAGACGCTCGAGCGAACGCAGGGTCGCCGGTCCGCAGATGCCGTCGGAGGACAGTCCGTACTCGCTCTGGTAGAGCCGGACGGCGGTGTCGGTGGTTTCCCCGAAGACTCCGTCGACCAGTGAGGTGTAATAGCCGAGATTCTGCAGCCGGCTTTGCAGCGTCGCCACATCGTCGCCGACCATCGGCGCCGAGAAGCGGAACGCCAATACGCGGGCGCCGAGCTGATACGAGGCCTCGCGAAGGGCCCGGTACGTGGCCGGACCGACGATTCCGTCGACGATGAGCCCGCGCTCCTGCTGGAAAGCGCGCACGGCGTGATCAGTCGCGTCGTCGAAGATCTCTTCCGGTGGGGTCCAGCCGTTGGTGCGCGAGTTGGATACGAATCCGGCGGCAGGGGCGGTCAGAAGACCACGTCCGGCCAGGATGGCGCGGATCTCGGCAACCGCCGATCCGTGATCCCCCAGGCGGAACAATGGCATCGCTGACACTCCTCGTCTCGTCAGGCTGCATTCTCTCAGGTGGCCCCGGCACCGCCAAATACTGGCGCTGCCGAGGCCTTGACCTGGGATGTTGCTTACCCGGGTGTGGGTGTCAGGCGGAGGTGCCCACCACGGTGTCGAGTTCACGCAGGAGCGCGGCCTTGCCCTTGGCTCCGACGATGGTCTTGGTGGGCTGACCGTTCTCGAACAGGATCATGGTCGGGATCGACATGATCTGGAAGTCACGCGCGGTCGCGGGGCTCTCGTCGACGTCGAGCTTGGCGACGGTGAGCTTGTCGCCGTGGTCGCGGGCGATCTCCTCGAGCACCGGCGCGACCATGCGGCACGGACCGCACCAGGTCGCCCAGAAGTCGACGAGTACCGGCTTGTCGGAGCCGAGCACGGTGTCCTTGAATGTGGCGTCGTTGACGACGACGGTGTTTGCACCCATGGTGGTGTCCTCCTCAGTGGATAAGGTGTGTTGCTGGTGTCAGGCGGGGGCTTGGACGGGCTCGGCGTCGGCCACGGTCAGGTCGGCGGCCTCCCCCTGTTCGGCGAGCCAGCGCTCGGCGTCGATCGCGGCGGCACATCCGCTGCCGGCGGCGGTGATCGCCTGGCGGTAGGTGTGGTCGACGAGGTCGCCGGCGGCAAAGACGCCGGGCAGCGACGTGTACGTGGTGCGACCCTGCACCTGCACATATCCCTCGCTGTCGAGGTCGACCTGGCCGCGCACCAGTTCGCTGCGCGGGTCGTGCCCGATGGCGACGAACATGCCCGTGACGTCGAGATTCTGGGTTTCACCGGTCCGGGTGTCGGCGAGCACGAGACCGCTGACCGAACCGTCGCCGATGACCGACTGCACGCCGGCGTTGGTGACGAAGCGGATCTTGTCGTTGGCCTTGGCCCGCTCGAGCATGATCTTGGACGCCCGGAACTCCTCGCGCCGGTGCACCAGCGTCACGCTGCGCGCGAACTTGGTCAGGAAGGTCGCTTCTTCCATGGCCGAGTCGCCACCACCGATCACGGCGATGTCCTGATCCTTGAAGAAGAAGCCGTCGCAGGTGGCGCAGGCTGAGACGCCGCGGCCGAGGAGCTGCTGCTCCCCCTCCACACCCAAGTAACGGGCTGCGGCACCCATGGCGAGGATGACTGCGCGGGCCCGGAAGACCTCGCCGCCGGCCTCGACCTCCTTCACCGCACCGGTGAGGCGCACCGCGTCGACGTCCTCCATGCGGAGGTCGGCGCCGAAGCGCAGCGCCTGCTCACGCATCTCGTCCATCAGTGCGGGGCCCTGGATGCCGTTCTGGAAGCCGGGAAAGTTCTCCACCTCGGTGGTGGTCATCAGTGCGCCGCCGAACTGGGTGCCCTCGAAGACGATCGGCGCCAACTCGGCGCGCGCCGCGTACACCGCTGCGGTGTATCCGGCAGGTCCCGAACCGACGATGATCACCTCATGGATCTGGTTCGATGTCGTCTCGCTCATCCATCCTCCGTGCTCTGACGCCGATTGCCTCGTCCCGGGTTGCCGGGAGGGCGTCACGGCTGCTTCAACACAAGGGTAAGCGGAGATGTTCCCCCATCGGTGACCTGCACCGAGTGATTCGGCCAGTCGTCCGACTCAGGGTGCGCCGATGGTGGTCCGTGTGATCGTCGAAGGGTGACCGGTGTCACAGTCGGTGCCGACCACCAGCGCGTCGAAACGGCCCGCAACACCGGTCGACAGCAGAATGACGGCGGCCGGCTGTCCATCGGTCGTGATCGGTCCCGACCCCACGACCACCGCGTCGTCGGGCACGCCGTTGGCGGCGAGGCAGCGTCGCAGGGCGGTCGCGGATCCGAACGGAGCGTTGTCGGAGTGACCGAGGACCGCCAATGCAGAGGCGAGTTCTGCGCCACTGAGGGTGCGCGATGGCGTGGCGGGGGTCGACGACGCCGCGACGGGTGGTTCGGGGTCGTCGGAGGAGGCCATCACGACGAGCACCGACACCCCGACGACGAGGAACATCAGTACGACGGCGGCAACCGAGAGAATCCGGGTGCGTGGTGGATGCGATCGGGCGCGGGATGGCGGAGCCGCGGCGAGATCGTCGAGGGTGGCATCGACACGCGCGCGGACATCGTCGGGAACATCGACCATGTGGGTGGCACTGTCAGCGAGATCGCGTCGCGTGTCCGTCAGTGAGCGCAGGACGGCCTGGGCGGACGTGTCGTGCGCGATCTGCTGAAACATATGTGCCGCAACATCATCGGGTAGAACCCCGGCATCGAGATCGGCGAGGAGTTCGGCAGAGTAAGGCGGATCTGGCAGATCACTCCGCGGGGTCATCGTCTCAGTCTTCCATTCTGGGTGTGCGTCGGATGGGGCTGCATCGGTTCGGTGGTCTCGATGTCTTGGACGCACGCGATCCAGTTTCGGTTCCCATCAATTCTCACGGAGATGCCCCAGCGCCTTGGCGAGTCGCAGCCGGCCGCGCGCACAGCGACTCTTGATCGTGCCCTCCGCGACGCCGAGCAGCTTCGCCGCGTCGGCGACGGAGTATCCCTCGATGTCGACAGCCACGATCGCTGCGCGCTGGTCGGCGGTGAGCACGTCGAGAGCACGACCGATAGACACCGAAAGATCAACGGCTGCAGTGTGATCCGTTGCGTCCATCAGTTCCGGCACATCCCATCCGGGGAGCGAGATGGCCTTCTGTGCCTTCGTCCGACGAATCCGATCGAAACACGAGTTGAGCACGATGCGATGCAGCCAACTGATGACCTTGGCGTCGGCCCGAAACCGGTGAGCGGTGCGATGCGCGCTGAGCAGGGCGTCTTGGAGGGCGTCGGCGGCGTCGTCGGGGTTTCCGGTGGTGCGGTATGCGAGTGACCAGAGGTATGTGAGGTGGCGTTCGATGAGGATGGTGAAGGCTTGGGGGTCGCCGTTGCCGTGGGCGGTGATGAGTTCTTCGTCGGTGCGCGTATCTGACGCGTGCAGTTGACGTTTCCCCCAGGCCATGGGCTGAGACTAGTGCAGGATCGGGGTGGTCGATGGTCGATGTCGGGGTTGTGCACAGCGGTGTGAGGTGTGGACGTGGACAGTCCGGCTACGGCGACGCGCGGACGTGGCGGACGTGGAGCCGAAGACCTCGACAAGACAGATCTCCCCGCAGCGGTCCGGCTGATCCTCCAGACCGATCAGCCACGCCGAGAACATCGACTCGGGCGTCAACATCGCTCGACACGTCACCTCGACCCGCCCGCGAAGCGGTGTCATACCCCAGAGGGTCGACTGTGCCTCGCGTACGACCTCCAACCATGTGGCGGATCTAGACCGCACGGTCTATGATTAGACCGTGCGGTCGAAACTCGAATCCGAACGGACCTTTGCCGACCAAGCGCGTCGGCGGCAAATCGTCGCATGCGCAATCGATCTGATCGCCGAAGTCGGCTACCCGCAGGCGTCGCTGGCGAAGATCGCCGAGCGCGCTGGCATCGCGAAAAGTGTTGTGCTCTATCATTTCAAGAACAAGGACGAAATCGTCGAGGGTGTCGTTGCCTCGGTGTTCGAGGCGTCCGTCGCGATCATTGCTCCGCGCGTGCTGGCTGCGACAACGCCGCCGGAGCGACTCATTGCTTACATCGAGTCGAATGGTGAGTTCCTCGATCGCCACCGTCGAGAAGCCGTGGCCTTGCACGAGGTGTCCCTTGGCTATCGCGACGCGTCGGGTCGACGATTCGATCAGGCGGTGGTAGCCGATGTCGAAGAGCACGGCATTCCAAGCGAATTCGCGATACTCGACCCACTCGTCATCCTGCAGAAGGGTTTGACCTCAGGCGAGTTCGCGTCCGACGCAGATCCGCTGACACTCAAGAACATTCTTCGCGCGTCCCTCGACGGGGCGGTGAGCGAACTGTCGCGCGACGCCGACTACGACGTGATCGCGCACTGCGCCGCTGTACGGAACTTGTTCGTCAACGCGTTAGGAGCACAGTCATGAGCCCACGTGTCACAATCCTGGCCTTCGGGACCCGCGGCGACGTCGCGCCCATCATCGGTCTGGCCGCGGGTCTGCAAGGCGACCTCGGCGCGGATGTATCTGTAGCGGCGCAGCACCCGTACGAGCAGATGGTCACCGATGCTGGACTCGAGTTCCGACTCTTGCCGCGTGACACCGAGAGTGACACGCGTGCTTCAGAGTACGGACAAGCGATGGTCGACGGTCGTCGAATGCGACCGACAAAGGACGCGTTGGCGGGCATGCGACGAGATCTGGTGGGCGTCGGAGAAGCCATGGCGAAGGCGTCCGCCGATGCCGACCTCGTCCTGTGTGAAGGGCCCGTCGGCGGTCTGCTCGGATGGCATGCGGCCCAAGCCTGCGGTGTCCGGAGCGCAGCGCTGATGCTGCAGCCTGCCTACCCGACAGGCGATTTCGCTCCCCCGGCACTCGGTACCAGGTCGTTCGGGCGCTTCGGTAACCGTACGGCCTGGCGATTGGGCGCAGCCGGTGAGCGCGTGTTTGCGCCTCTGGTGGACGATCTACGGGCATCGCTGGGATTGCCGGACCAATCGCGAAGCAGTGTGCAGAAGCGCAAGCGTGAGTGGATCCAACTCTGCGGCTTCAGTGAGTCCGTCGTCGCACGACCCCGAGACTGGCCGGAGAGCGTTCACATCACCGGATACTGGTGGCCGGACGATGATTCGGAGTATCAGCCACCGGCCGAATTGGCGTCCTTCCTCGAGGACGGCCCGCCACCGGTGTACGTCGGCCTGGGTAGCACCGCGCTGAGCGATGGGAGCGAAATCAGCGACATGGTTAGAGCGGCCCGACGCGCAGCGGGACGTCGCGGCCTCGTTAATCGCGGATGGGCGAATCTCGATGGAGGCTCGGATGATCCGGATGTGCTGACGATCGACGATGTTCCTCATAGCTGGTTGCTTCCGCGTGTCTCGGCCGCGATCCATCACTGCGGCGCAGGTACAACCGCCGCGACTCTACGGGCGGGCATCCCCAGCGTCGCGCTACCCGGGATCATGGACCAACCGTTCTGGGCGCTGCGCTTGCATCGACTCGGCTGTGCGCCCGAGCCGATTCCCCGAACCTCGGCCACCCGCGACAATCTGGCCGCGGCATTGTCGGCGTTGTCCGACGACAAGGGTGCCGAGTATCGGTTTCGTGCAAGAGAGTTGGCCGATCACCTCGCGCGAGAGGACGGTGTGGCCAACGCCGTCGCACTTGTCGAGCGCGTGCTCGCCGGGTCGGCCTGAATGTCATTCAAACTGAACAACAACGCCCGGCACCAACTGTAACCGTGGGTATTCTCAGCGCGGAACCGCGACCTGCGACGGTCGTCACCGAACAGGGGGAATCAGATGACGATGACGGATCCGGCGAAACACCTTACCACCAAGCAGATTACGGCAGTGTCTGACAACACGCAGAAGAAGGTCGGTGAGTGGATCACCTGGCCGCAGCGCGCACGAGCGTCGAACCTCGCCTGGTGGTGGGGCAGCCTGACCGTTGCCGTGCTCGGCCTGTTCTGGCTGGGGTGGTGGGGAATGCACCCGGGAGCGCCGTCGTGCGACGGGGAGACCATGAGCCCTGGTGACAGTTGCATCTTCACCAACGGTGGTGCCAAGAGCTACGACGAAATGGCCGAGCCCAAGACGGCCCTCGCGATTGCCTGCGCGGTCATCGCGGTGCTCCTGGTGGCCTGGGTGACGACGGTGACCCTGCGGGCCCGCAAACCAACGCCGGCCGAGGCGGCCTCCTTCTCTGCGACGGCGACCGCCTATCGCGCGTCCGTGGTCGAGTCGGTGCAGGGCAACCCAGACGATGCGGTTATGGCGTACCACCTCGAGCTGCTCGACAAGATGGTCACCAAGGCGTTGGAGCGCAACGGTATCGAGATCCGTGGACACCAAGTGTCCGTCGTCTGACGGCCATGGCGGTACCGTCGTCGCGTGGACACAAACCCGTTGGACAACCCCGCGTATGCGGCACTGTCCGGCCCGCATGCCCACGTTGCCGAGCGTCGTGGTCGGGCGCTGCGGTATCCGGCGGACGTCAACCCGATCGCAGCGTTGCCGTTGGATCCGACCCAGCAGGATTGGGCCGACGCATGCGAACTCGTCGGTCCCGGCGGCTCCCTGTTTCTCCCCGTAGTGCCGGTGAACCCGCCGCCCGACTGGCATGTTCGACTGAGCATGCCCGGCGTTCAGATGGTGGCCGAGCACATGCTCGACCTCGAATCCGACGAGGAGGCAGCCGAACTCGGAGCGTCCGACGTACTCGACATGCTGGATTTGGTCGGACGCACGCGACCCGGACCCTTCGCCGAACGGACCATCGAACTCGGCACCTACCTCGGTATTCGCCGCCATGGTCGGCTCGTCGCGATGGGTGGCGAACGCCTGCTGGTGCCCGGATGGACCGAGATCAGTGCCGTGTGTTCCGATCCGCAGTTCCGGGGTCAGGGTTTGGCGGGTAGTCTGATAATACTGCTGTGCAACCGGATTCGCGCTCGCGGGCGTACTCCGTTCTTGCACGTCGCGAGCGACAACACCAATGCCATCCGGCTCTATGAGAACCTCGGGTTCGTCGTGCGCAGCGAGGTGATGTTCACCCTGTTGACGGCGCCGAAGTGAGGTCGACGCTCACACCAACGGAATACCCAACCGGTTGCGTACCCGAGTGTCCCACAGGAACAGTCGGAAGATCAACTGTGCCAACCACAATGGTTTGCGACGCTCGCGTTTGACGAGCTTGTCGACGTAGTCGTCGAACCATTGTTGGTCGTCGGCCGACCACTCGACCCGCATGGCCGCTCGGAACGGCTCCGGTAGGTAGCCGATGGTACGACGGTACTTCACCGGTCCGTACCGCTTCTGCACCCAGCGCGGCGCGTAGCCGAAATTTGCTATGCCGAGCAAGAATTCGCGGATCTCGTCGTCGATGTGGAGGTTGGCTGTCTGCTCATTCCAGTACGTCTCGAACGCGTCGCGATCGACAGGCCAGAGTTCGGCCGGCATCTGCAGAGTGGTTCCGCAGACCTTGCCCTGCTGGTAGAACTCCTCGCGCTGTGCGCCGCGCAGTGGTCCGCGCACACGCTCGTAGATGTCTTCCCAGCCGAGGTACAGGCATGCCGCGACCCACAATTGGAGCCGCGGATCCATCGCGTTGTACTCGACGGGACTGTCGTCGACCGAATGGACCTGTGCGTGTTGACGATTCACCGCCTGCCGAAATCGCCGTCGGTCGTCGGCACTACCCATCGCGGCCACCGCGAGGTACGACGCCGTCGTGCGCCCACGCTTGATCGGATGCAGATCGAGGCGTCCACTCTCGACCGTGCTGTGTGCGACTCCGTAGCCGATGGCGGGATTGGCGAGTTGCATGATGACGTTCGCCGTACTCATCGTCTGTCCCATCGACAGCAGCGACTTCGCAAACAGCCTGCTGTCGATGTGATCCATCTCGACCCGCGACATCCGGTGGGTGTCTTGCGCCATGGTCTCCCCCAACACTCAATCTGACTACGTCTGTAACCAGATACCTCGAGTATGCGGGGCTATCGGCACACTGTCAACGACCACCCGCAGCCGCGCGGTCGCGTACCAGCAGGAAGAAGGGAATGGCGGTCGCGATCCCCACGCCGAACGTCAGCACCAGCGACGCCAGCCACCACCGCAGAATGCCGAGCTTCCTGGCCTCGACGACCGCCCACAGGTGGAAGGCGATCACCACGTAGGTCAGGTCGACCATCGCGAAGCGGCCGGGTGTGGTCGTGAGGATGTCTCCGCCGAAGAAGTCGCCGACCGATCGCCAGCCGTTCTCGCGGACGTAAGGTATGGCGATGGCGTTCTGGGTGACGAACGCGGAGAGGAACACGATCAGTAGTGAGCGTTCGCGCCACGGTGACGGGGTGTCGGTCTGCGTGGTCATCGGTCCTCCTGGTGGGTGGTTGCGTGGGGCGTCATGGTGCCAGCCAGCGTGCGTGCGCATCGCTGAACAGCTCAACCCCGACATCGCGAATGGCTGTGAGGTCGAACAGCGACGCGTCGGCGGTGTCGTCGGGGCCGAAGCCCTGGGTGTGACTCGTGTACCAGTCCACGAGGAGCTGGGTGATGGCGCCGACCAGGGCGATCGCGGCCAAACGCTGACTGGCCGCTGCGGGGACACCGCCCCTCGCGAGCAGAATGATGAGGTCCGCCCAACCGTGAATTGCGTTGAGGCGCAATCGTTCCAGATCCTCGTCGACACCCACCACCTCGACCAACATGACGCGGGCCCGATGGGGATTCTCGGCGAGCGCGGTGATGAACGCGCCCAGGGTGGCACGGGCTACAACGGGGACGTCCGTGGTGGCCACTCCCCCGCCGTCGGCCGGCAACAGTGGCGTCGCGACCTCCATGACCTGTGATCGTGCGAAGGTGACGCAGTCCTCGTAGACGCCGGCCAGCAACGCCGAGCGGTCGGCGAAGGATTCGTAGAAGTAGCGCTGGGTGAGACCGGCGTGGTCGCACACCCGCTTCACCGAAACGGCGCGGAAGCCGTGGGTTCCGAACAATTCGAGTCCCGCGG
The DNA here is from genome assembly GCF_040610755.1 of Gordonia sp. NPDC003585. Lineage (NCBI taxonomy): Bacteria > Bacillati > Actinomycetota > Actinomycetes > Mycobacteriales > Gordoniaceae > Gordonia > Gordonia sp. NPDC003585. The sequence goes on from NZ_JBEXMX010000025.1 coordinate 27,705, forward strand.
AGATCAGCTCCGCGCGGCGACGCTCGCGGCGGAGGTCCGCGTCGGCTCCTCCATACCGTCGACCCTCGGTTTCGCTCACGACCCTCTTTCCGTTGTCGGCCGCGTCCGACGATAGACCGGACGCATCTGACATGCTATCGTGTCAGAAATTGGCTATCTGACCCGATCTCGTGTCAGATGAACCGTGAGGAGCCGACATGCTGGACTTTCTGCCCGAAGCGATGCGAGAACCGACAGTTGTCGCGATCCCGTTCTTCGTGACGATGGTGGTACTGGAATGGGTGGCCGCCGCCAAGCTCGAGCACACCGAGACGCAGCGGCCGTCGCAGCGAGAGGTGCGCGAGTCGTCCGCGGCCGGCACTTACAACTGGCGTGACTCGCGGGCGAGCCTGCAGATGGGGCTCGTCTCCATCGCGACCAGCGCAGGGTGGAAGGCCCTTGGGCTCCTCGCCTACTCCGCGATTTTCGCCTACCTCGCGCCGTGGCAACTGTCGGCGACGACGTGGTGGACGTGGGTGGTGGCCTTCGTCGCGCTCGACTTCCTGTTCTATTGGGAACATCGGATGGCGCATCGTGTCCGACTGATCTGGGCGACGCACCAGGCCCATCACTCAAGCGAGTACTTCAACTTCACGACGGCCCTGCGGCAGAAGTGGAACAACAGTGCAGGACTGGTGATGTGGTTGCCCCTCCCCTTGCTCGGGATTCCACCCGCCGTGGTGTTCGGTGTGTACTCTCTGAATCTGGTCTACCAGTTCTGGATTCACACGGAGCGCATCGGAAAGCTCTGGCGACCTATTGAATTCGTCTTCAACACACCGTCGCATCACCGCGTGCACCACGGCAGTGACGCCGACTACCTCGACCGCAACTACGGCGGCACCTTCATCATCTGGGACCGCATGTTCGGCACCTTCACCGCCGAGGCGCAGCGTCCCACCTATGGACTCACCAAGCCGATCGACACCTACAACATCTGGCGTCTGCAGACCCACGAGTATGCGGCGATCCTTCGAGATGTCCGACACACGAGAGGCTTTCGCAATCGGCTTGGGTACCTGTTCGGTCCGCCCGGATGGACGGCCCCCGACCCCGACGAGGTGTCAAGCTCCCGCGCGGAGCACGACACAGTGAAGATTCGGTGAGGACTCGCGCAACTGCACCCGACGTGGCCGCGACCCGGCGTAGCATCCCTGCGCATGAGAACGTGGCGTGACGTACGCGTCGCGCTGATTGCTGTCTCGGCATCGGCAGCGCTCATCGCCGGGTGTTCGTCCGACCCATCCCCACCGCCCGAGTTCGCCGGCCCGCTGATGGGTGCACCGATCGCGGATGGGAGATCGCCGGAGCCGACGGCGCTCGCGGCGGCACCCGAAACGCGAGCGGTCAAGGGCTACAGTGTGACCCGACTCCCCTATCGAACGCGTCGAGCGGGTGACCCGGCCCAGAATTTCGCCGATCTGTACCTGCCGGACGGCAAGCATCCATCGCGATCGGTCCCTCTCGTGATCCTCGTCCACGGTGGATCATGGAAGGCCGAGTACGACCTCACGATGATGCGTCCCTTCGCCATCGATCTCGTACGACGCGGCTTTGCGGTCTACAACATCGAGTTCCGTCGGGTGGGTTCCGGCGGCGGGTGGCCGACGACGTTCACCGACGCGGCCGACGCGGTGAACGGTCTCGTCGACCTTGCGCGCACCCGGCCGCAACTCGATCTCGCCGAGACCGTGATTCTCGGCTACAGTTCCGGCGGACAGCTCGCCACCTGGTTGGCATGTCGACATCGGTTGTCCGGCAACCGGACTGTCAGTCATGAACTGGGCAGCACGCCGCGTTTCCGGCCCGCTCGAGTGGTGTCGGTGTCGGCCCCGCTGGCCATGGCGTTCGCCGCGGAACACGGCAACAGTCGTATCGTCGCGCTGATGGGCGGAACACCCGAGCAGGTTCCCGAACGGTACCGCGCCGTCGACCCACCCGATCGCGCTCATCGATCCGCAGGTGCCGGTGATCGCGGTGCACGGCGACAGCGACCGTCTGGTGCCGGCCGTGCTGTCGACGCGATACATCAGTGCGGTTGTGGCGGCCGGGGGACTCGGCCGGCTCGTGGTCGCGCCGGGCAGCAGTCACGGGACGGTCGCACGGCGCGGGACGGCGTCCTACCGGGAGATCCTGGACATCGTCACCGGCTTCACGCGCAAATCCGTTGAGGAGATGCGTAATTCGCGGCCGAGGTGATCAGGCCGTCATCGACACCTGGGCGACCTCGGCCTGGTAGCGGCCCTGTGAGTTCTGCGGTAGTGAGGTGATCCAGACCATGAGGTACGGACTTGCCTGCGGGTTGGGGATGGTGATGGTGGTCGTCGGCCGGTTGACGTTGCCGGTGGCCACCTCGGTGGTCTGAGCGAAGGTCGGATTCGCACTCGGCGACGTCCGGATGGAGACGGTGAAACCCGGTGTCGCAGTCCGGATTGTGACCGTCTTGACGGCTTTCGATCCGCCCACGTCGAAGAGCAGTCCCAAGCCGTTCTTGAGACCTCCGAACGCCGGTGAGCGCATGTACGGATCGGTCTTCCACGGGGGAGCAGCACCGGTGATGACGTTGTTGACGTTGGTCGACGGGTCCGGCGGCTGACTGGAGAAGTCCTGCACGGTGACCGATTGCAGCGCGACGGGCGCACCTTGTGCCGCCGGGCCCGGACCCGCGGGCGGCGCCGAGGCCGACGGGGGTGCGGAGGTGGTCAGGATGGAGTCGATATCCGAGGATTCGCCCCCGCCGCCAAAGATGTTGGAGGCCCACACGATCAGCGCGATGACCAGGAACAGGGCGAGCAGGCCGGCACCGACGAGCAGACCGACGTTGCGCTTCTTGTGCGCGGGATCGTCCTGCTCGGTGGTCCGGGACGCCATCGCGACCGGCTCGGTGGCGTCGTCGCGGATGGCCGGCAGCATGTCGGTGTTGAGGTCGAGCACCGTCGCCTGGTCGAGCACGTGCTGAACGGTGGCGGCGGTCCGGATGCCGCGACTTCCGTCGAGCGCCCGCGCAGCCACCGCAGAGATCTCGAAGGGGATGTCGGGGTTGACCTCTCGCGGCTCGATGGGCTCCCCACCCGGGCCGGGCTCGGCGACCGCGAGTCCACCGACCGGCTTGCCTGGCCCGGCGGTGGTGGTCAGTCGCGAACCCGATTCGGCGTCCAACGGCCACCGGTTGAGGAGAAGCGCGTAGAGCACCGCGCCGAGTCCGCGAACGTCTGACGCCTTGTCGTCACCGGCGAGCGTGCCCGGGAAGGCGAGGACCGCATTGCCCTCGTGGCTGATCCGGATGCGGTTCGGGTGGTCGATGGACAGGGCGCCACCGGAACGGTGGGCCAGTTCGGCTGCGGCGGCGAGCGATCGGACGGCACGCGCAGCGCCGATCGGGGACGGACCCGACGCGGCGACGTCGGCCAGGGACGAGCCCTCGACCCATTCGGCGACGACAATCCCGCCGGACGATCCGCGCACGACGTCGAGCACGCGCGCCACACCGTCGGAGTTCACCTGTCCGAGACGGAGAGTGCGGGACAACACCGCCTGGGGGCCCTGATCAGATGCCTTGACCGCGACCCCGCGCTCGGGAGGTGGTGCGAGTTGTTCGGCGTCGACGAAGGTGAGGGCAACGTTGCGGTCGAGATTGACGTCGAGGGCACGCCAGAACTGCAGACCGCGGGTGCCGCCGTGGTGATCGAGTAGTCGGTAGCGGCCGCCCGCGACGACGGCGCCGGGCACCAGCCGCGGACCTCGGGGTCGGGGTGCCGGTGCGGGGGAGGACTCGGCGCGCGGGTCGCTGTCGTTGCGGGGGGCAGCGTCGGGACCGGGGGGATCCGTCGGTATGGGGTGTGAAGCCGCCGGATCGGAAGCTGTGGTGTCGACCTCGCTGTCGCTCACGCGCCGAACTCCTTTCCTCCGGTACCGCATGTCACGGGGCGGCGCCGCTGGGCGCGGGTCGTTCTGCAGGCGCGGTGCGTCCCGATAGCCGGTGGCGCCACCGGAATGCACCGAGTAGGACTGCCACGTCGCCGTGCCCCGGTCGAACCGACGCAGCACTTGTACTTGACCAGAGTACGGGAGCGATTCGTCGTCGGTGACGCGCGGAAACTGAACCGTGATCGTTGCGGCACTCTCCTGCTGCGGAACCGGTGGCGGCGCGAGCGATGGGATGAACCGTCCGAGCAAGCGGCGGACCGCCATTCCGATCGCCACGACGTCCGGCACCCGGAACGCGGCGAGGAGAGCGTAGGTCACGCCCAGCACGATGGCGGCCGTGAAGGCCAGGTACAGCAGTGATCCGAACTTGGCGAGATGCTCGATGAGCATGTGCAGTCCCGACAGGGTGGCGACCAGCCAGACGAGTGCGGCCACGGCGATCGACACGGCGAGGGTGACGACCGTCGTCCGCGTCACCCCGCGCAAGTGCACGTTGCCCAGCCGACGTTTCAAGAGGAAATGCCCGACGATCGCGCCGACGAGATACCCGAGCCCGTTGGACAGGGCGAGCCAGCGGACCACCAGATCCGGATCGTCGAACAGGACCGGACCGAGATAGGACGCACCCACCTTGATGGCGGTGATGCCGAGGACCATGAGGGTCGGGGTCCAGGCGTCCTCGCGGGCGTAGAAGACGCGCAGCTGCACCAGCGTCATCGCGTACGGGATGAGGGTGAAGGCGCCCCAGGCGAGGACCGAGCCGAGCTGGCTGGCGTCGTCGGCGCTGAACTTGCCGAAGTTGAAGACCGCCACACCCAGGGCCGGGCCGAAGAACGTCATGTAGGCGACCACCGGCACCAGCGCGACCATGGTGAGCCGGGTGGCCAGCGACAGGTCGTCGACGACGGCGCGGGTGTCGTCGGCGGCGGCGTTGCGCGAGAGCCGCGGCATGATCGCGGTCAGGATGGTGACGCCGAGGACGCCGTAGGGCAGCTGCAACAGTTGCCAGTGGGTGGCGTACACACTGATGCCCGACGCGGTGGCCGACGATGCGATCCGGTAGGTGATCACCAGTCCGACCTGCAGGATCGCGACATAGATGACGATCGCGAGTGCCATGTTGCCGAACCGTCGGAGCCGATCGTCGAGTCCCCACTCCAAGCGCAGGTGCACCCCCGCGCGACGCAGCCAGGGGAGCAGGATCGACGCCTGCATGACGACGCCCAGCGTGGTGCCGATGCCGAGCACCAACAGTTGCGGGTCGGTCATCCGCACCGGATTGAGGGTGATCGTTCCCGGCATCAACGCGTAGAGCACCAGGGTGGAGATCTGGACGATGTTGTTGAGCACCGGTGCCCACGCGCCCGGTTTGAAGAAGCCCTTCATGTTGAGGATCGCGATGAAGAGCGCCGAGAGCCCGTAGAACAGGATCTCCGGCAGGAGCAGATAGGCCAGCGCAGTGGTGAGCGGACGGTTGACCTCGCCGTTGCCGACGTTGAGATAGGTGAGCAGGGGAGCGGCGATCAGGGCGATGACCGTCGCGGCACCCAACGTGACCACGGTGAGCGTGAAGATCCGGTTGATGAAACTGCGTCCGCCGTCGGGGTCCTCGGCTTCCGCACGCACCAGGACGGGGATGACGATCGCCGTCAGGACCGCGCCGAGCACCACCTCGGCGATCATGTTGGGCAGCACGTAGGCGGCCTGGAACGCGGAGGCGACCGCCGGACCGAGCATCGCCAGGACCAGCACCGTCCGGACGAATCCGGTGATTCGGCTGGTCAGGGTCGCCAGTGCGATCGAACCGCTGGTGCGCAGGATGCTCGAGTCGGAGTCGCGCGCCAGTCCGGTGGACGACGCCGGCTCGTTGTCGGACGTGACCGCGGCCGCAGGCCGTTCGTGGCCGGCCGGTTGCTCCGGCAGCGGTGCGCGGCGTTCGGGGGGAGATGGTCGACGTGGCGGTTGCGAGCGGCCGGCGATCGGAGGCTGCTCGCCGATCGGTCCGGCCAACGGTGCGGCACCGCGAGCCGGCGTGCCCGGGCGCGGCCCGGTGCGTTGCGATTCGTTGCGCTGCGGTCCGTTGCGTTGCGGCTCAATACGTTGCGGCATGGCTCGGTCGGGTGGCGTCGGCCGACCACTCGGTGGTCGCAGCCGGTTCCGTGGGTCCGGGCTCATGCCTGGATTCTTGCGGTCCTCGGTCATCGCGGACCGCCGGCGTCGTCGGGCGGCTCCGGGTCCGGATGCGACCCGATCTCTTCGTGGTGCAGGTTGCGGCGTCGTTCCTGGTAGCTGCTGCCTGCGAGGAGACGTTCGAGGTCGTCGGGTTCGGGACGGTCGGCGTCGGCGGGATCCGGTTCGCCGCGGAAGCGATGCCACAGCCGTCGTGCGACGAGGAGCACCAGCGCGGCTCCGGCGACGATGGTGACGATGAACAGGACGCGCCCGTACGCGTTGGATCGCAGGGAGAGCGTGATCGGTTCACCGAGTGACAAGCCGGTCACCGTGGACAGGCTGATCGCCACCGACGTGGCCTCCGACGACTCTGCGCGCGTGGGCAATTGGATCTGCCTGGTCCCGTTGGCCGGGATCTCGACCACGCCGACATCACCGACCTCCAGATCGGCCGGGCCGCTCGTGGTGATCTTCACACGTACCGGGAGGTCGAGCTGGTTGCGGACCACGAGCAACAAGGGGCTGCGTTCGGAGGCCAGCGTGTACCGACCGCCGGGATCGAGAATGGTCACCTCGCCACGCATGCGCTGCAGGGTCGACGACACGGCGGTCACCCGTTCGCTCTGTGCGCCGGCCGTCTGCGCACGGGCGGCGGTCCCGGCCAGCGCGGGTGTCTGCATGGCGCGCAACAGATCTTCGCGCAGGGGCGACATGTATCGCTCGGGGGAGGCGTCGACGTCGGCCGACGACACCAGCGACCCTTGGAGCTGCCAGCTGACCTCGGCGTTGTCCCGGATTGCGGCGGTGGTCGACGGGGTGAGCACCGACCCCAGGCGGGCGATCGGACCGACGCCGGGCGGGTTGGCGAGGCGGGCCGCATCGGTGGCCCGCGACACCGCGTCGGCCACCGTGCCGAGCGGTACCGCGGTCGCTGCGCCGGAGTCCACCAGGAGCCGGGTCGCGTCGAACAGTGCCCTGATGTCGGCGAGCGTCGGTGACCAGTAGGTCGACGGCATCAGGAGCTCGCTTCGGCCCACCGTGGGCCGCCGTTGTTCGGCGCTGTTCGCCGAGGCCTGGGCCACCGGCGCGGCGATCGCCGGATAGGCCAGCGCCGCGATCGCGGCCTGGCGACGGCTGAGATCGGATTCCGCTGCGAGGTCGACGACCTGGTCGGATGGGGTGATCGGGGGTGTCGTGGGTGCGGTGCCGAGACCTGCGAACGCGGCGCTGATCGGGGCCTCGTAGGTGGCGACCCCGAGCCCGTCCACCCGGTAGAGGCCGGATTCGGCCGACTTCTGTGGTCGCACCGAGCCGGATGTGAGCGCAACTCCCGGAATCCGGGCGCCGGTGAGGACGCCCGCACCTTCGCGGTCGACGGCGCCGAGCGCGGGGATCGCGAGGGTTCGAATGCTGCGCACCCCCAGGATCGCGTCGATCACGTCGGCCGGTGACTCGAGGGCCGCGGTGGACAGCGCGAGGTTCCCGACCCGCGCCAACGAGGTCAGATCCGCTTGGGCGAACGGCAGGGCCACCACGCACAGGCGTCCGGCGATCCTGCGTAGTTCGGACAGCCAGGCACCGGCGGCGTCGCTGCCGATCCCGTCGACCGTCGGTGAGCGCGGGTCGGCGAGATTCGTCGACACCTGGTAGCCGAGCGACATCGCACGGACGGTGATGAGGAGATCGGGGTCGATGGCCAGGCACAGGCCGCCGGCCAGTGCGGCCGCGGGCGGTGGGGGAGTCTGCTGGTCACCGGAGTTGTCGTCGGAGTTGTCATCGCCCTCCTGCGACGACCCGGACTCGACCTTCTCCCGAGGTGCGGGGCCGACGACGTCTTCGAGCGCGGCGAGCAGCGTGTGCAGGCGGCCACCGTCGCTCACCGAACGGGCCAGATCCTCGCCGATCAGGCGAACGGGCTCGGTGTTGCCGCCGAGGACACCAGCCGCGAGCTGCGGTGGCGCGGCCAGCGGCCACAGCATCGTCATCCGTGACGGGCTGGCGAGATTCGCCGACACCGAGCCGTCCGGTCCCAGGCCGGGCGTGCTCGACTCGCTCGGATCCTCGGTGGTCGGCGGCACATAGTCGGCGGCGCGGGCGGCGTCGGGCGGCAACGACAACACGGGCAGCAGGGTTCGCGACCCGGCGACCTGCGCGGTGTCCCCGTAGTCGGGAATCCCGTTGACGTTGACCTGCAGCGGGTACACCCCGGGTTGCGAGATCCGCAGTCCGTCGGCCGCCGACAGCGCCATCGAGATCCGGAACTGCGCGCGCGATCGCGGTGGGAGGACGTCGCTCACCCGCGTGAACGGACTGGCCGCGGCCACCGGCGGATGGTCGAGCGCCAGCGAACTGCGCAGCTGCGACGCCGAACTCACTGCGTCGCCGCGTTCGAGGCGGATCGTGACGTCGCGGATGCTGCGGTCGCTCGTGTTGTCGACATATCCGGTGACGGTCACGGTCGAGCTGCTCGTGGTGGTCACCATGGTCGGGTTCATCGACTCGATCACGATGCGCGCGAACGACGGGAACGCGCCCGCGTCGTCGGGTGCGGCCGCGCTGCGCCCCGCGAACGGATTGAGTCCCACGAACGGGTTGGCGAGCAGCGCGAGGAGAAGTGTCACGGACAGCGAGACGAGCAGTTTCCGTGCACGTCGAGACCGTCGACGAACTCGAGGCGCCACCGACCGTGGTGGACCGTCAGTCATCGCCTGCCGGTGGCCGACGCGACCGGCGACGGCGCCGACGAGACCGTGCCGGTGGCGGCGTCTCGTTTCGGCGCTCGTTGCGCGCGGCTGCGGCTTTCTCATAGGCGTTGGGTTCGGTGCGGATGCTGTCGGCCTCCGACTGGGCCAGTCGATTCGGATCGGCGGCGAGGTCGGCGATCACGCCGCGGGCCATCCGGGCCAGTCGCCGCTCGTCAGAGTACGTGAGACGGCGCGGTAGCTCAGCCAACGGCACCCACGCGACCTCGCTGACCTCGTAGTCGTCGTCGGAGAGCTCGCCGCCGACGCTGCGCAGCAGATAGTGATGCACCGTCTTGTGGATGCGGCGGCCCTCGCTGACGAACCAGTAGTCGATCTTGCCGAGGGGGGCCACCACCGTGCCCTGGATGCCGGTCTCTTCGGCGACCTCGCGAATGGCGGTCTGCTCGGCGGTCTCCCCGGTTTCGATGTGCCCCTTCGGCAACGACCACATCATCCGGCCCCGCCGGTCCACCCGGCCGATCAGTGCCGCGGCGAGCTGATCGACGGGAAGGTCGAGGTCGGAGATCACCAGGCCGCCGGCCGAGGTCTCCCGCACGGTGCGCAGTCGTTCGCCGTTGGGCCGTTCGGCCCGCGGTGGTCGGCGCCGCTTCTTGGTCGTCGGCTTTCCCGGGACCTTGGCGGCCGACGCCAGACCGGTCTTGGTGATGGTCGCGGTCACGGAGACGAGGTCGGAGGGCTTCGGCGGGGTCACTCGTGGCCTCTGCCGGTCCGGGTCCACCGGCAGCTTGTCGACAGGTCGGTTGTCTGCCGATGGGGCTTCGATCAGGGCGGATTGGCGGTCGGCACTCTGCGCAGCCGTCGACCCCGGTGCACGGCCGTGCGCCACGTCGTTGGGTGTGGGAACGGGCGCCGACGGCGCGCTGCCGCGTCGCTCGCCTCGAGCCTGCCCGGGGTCGGCCGAAACCGGCTGGGCGGTCCGGCCCGACAGCTGCGGACTGTCGGGTGTCCGTGCTTCGCCCTTGCGTCCGCCACGCCGACGTCGTCCGCGACGATTGCGGCGCCGCGACGCACCCTGCTGACCGGTGGTCGAGCCCGCGGAATCGTCCTGAGCGGCGGCTTCGGCTGCCCGACCGTTCGTCATTCGACCACCCGACGCGACGTCGTCTGCGACGCCTGAAGGGTTGGTTGAGGGATCGGTGGGCACGCCCCCGACTCTAGCCGCTGGTCACCTGCTGTTTGCCTGGAGTCCTCGGCATGTGGCGGTGCGGATGACTCCTGGCGCCCGGCGAACGACTCGACGGTAGGGTGGCATGCCGTGACAGACTCGACCGCCGGCCGGCCCGGCCAGACGCGGCCGCCGGGATCGGCCCGACCGGACCCCGAACGGCGTACGCGACTGCTCGCCGCCGGCGCGGTCACCCTGCAGGGCCTCGGCGACATCCTCAAGCCACTCGGAGCGGTGTTCGAGGACGCCGGACACGAGCTGTACCTCGTCGGAGGGTCGGTGCGCGATGCAATTCTCGGGCGGCTCGGCAACGATCTGGACTTCACCACCGACGCACGGCCCGAACGTGTCGTCGAACTGATCACTGGCTGGGCCGACGCGGTGTGGGACGTCGGGATCGAATTCGGCACGGTCGGCGCCCGCAAGGGCGAGGCGATGATCGAGATCACCACCTTCCGCGCCGACGTCTACGACCAGGTGGGCCGCAATCCGCAGGTCACCTTCGGGGACACCCTCGACGGCGACCTCGTCCGCCGCGACTTCACCATCAACGCGATGGCCGTCGCGATCGGTGCGGCCGGCGCCGGCGAGCTGCACGATCCGCTGGACGGGGTGACCGCGGTGCTCGCGGGCGTCATCGACACCCCGTCGGCACCCGAGAACTCCTTCGGCGACGATCCGCTGCGCATGCTGCGCGCGGTGCGTTTCGTCTCGCAGCTCGGCTTCGCACTGGCGCCCCGGGTGACCGACGCGATCAGCCGGATGGCCCCCGAGATCGACCGCATCACCGCGGAGCGGGTGCGCGCCGAACTCGACAAGCTGATCTGCGGCGAGTACCCGATCGACGCGATCGACGCGATGGTCGACACCGGTCTCGCGCAGCGGGTGCTGCCCGAGGTGCCCGGCATGAAACTCACCATCGACGAGCATCACCAGCACAAGGACGTCTATCAACACTCGCTGACCGTGCTGCGGCAGGCCATCGACCTCGAGGAGGGCGATCCGGATCTTGTGCTGCGCTGGGCGGCGCTGCTGCACGACATCGGCAAGCCCGACACCCGCAAACACGAACCGGGCGGCGGCGTCAGCTTCCACCACCACGAGGTCGTCGGCGCGAAGATGGTCCGCAAGCGCATGCGCGCGTTGAAGTACCCCAACGCGGTGGTCTCGGAGGTGTCCGACCTCGTCTACCTGCATCTGCGCTTCCACGGCTACGGCGACGGAACGTGGACGGACTCGGCGGTGCGACGCTACGTCACCGACGCCGGAGGACTGCTCGACCGCCTGCACAAGCTGGTGCGCGCCGACTGCACCACTCGCAACAAGCGCCGGGCCCGCCGGCTGCAACAGAACTACGACCACCTCGAGCAGCGGATCGCGGCGCTGCAGGAGGCCGAGGATCTCGACCGAGTGCGCCCCGATCTCGACGGCAACGCGATCATGGAGTTGCTCGGTCTACCGCCGGGACCGCTCGTCGGACAGGCGTGGCGCCACCTCAAGGAGTTGCGCCTCGACCGCGGACCGCTGAGCCGCGAAGAAGCCGAGGACGCCCTGCGTGAGTGGTGGGCCGAGCGTCAGAAGTGAGGCAGGGTCAGGCCGCGGGTGCGTAGATCTCGATCGCGTCGGGTACCACCTCGAACACGGCGGGCAGTTCGCCGACCAGGTCACCGTCGATGGACACCGCTGCCGGTGGATCGCAATACAGTTCGATCTCACGCCCGCGCAGCGTTCGCACCATCGGATGGCTCACGTGTTCGCCACTGAAGACCTTGGGGAAGACGCGGGCAACGGTGGTTCGCGCGAACCGCGGTGGTCGATGGCCCACGGTCACGTCCAGGGCGCCGTCGGACATCGACGCATCCGGCGTGATCTGCATCCCGCCCCCATACGACGTGGTGTTGCCGATCGCGGCGAACACGACGTCCCCCTCGGAACGCTCGTCGTCGACGCGGACCTGGTAGTGCCTCGTGCGCAGGCCGACGAGCTCGCGCATGGCGGCAAGGGTGTAGCGGGCCTGACCCCGCGGCCACGACATCGCGATCGCACGTTCGGTGACCGAGGCGTCGAATCCGGTGGCCGCGACCGTCGTGAAGAGTGCGGTGTGGCCGTCGGGAAAGGTCACGCGCCCCAGGTCGACGGTCCGGCGGCGTCCGGTGAGCAATATCTCGGCGGCCTTCGCCGGGCTCCCGAGTGGGATGTCGAGGTTGCGGGCGACGTCGTTGCCGCTGCCGGCCGGGATGATCGCCAAGGGTGTCCCGGTGCCGATCGACGCCTCGACGGCAAGACGGATGGTGCCGTCGCCGCCGACCACGGCGAGCGCGTCGGTCGCGCCGCGTGCAGCCTTGCCGGCCAGGTCAGCGGCCTCGTCGGCGTCCTCGCCGACCAGCATCTCGACCTCCACGCCGGCGCTGTGCAGCGCGCGGGCGGCCTCGGCCGCCACGCGGGTACCGGCACCGTGCCGGGCGTACGGATTGACCAGCAGGGTGACGTGTTCGGGGGTGGCCGGGGTCATCGGATGGGGGCCCGATGTCGTCGCGGCGGGTTCGTCATGCGTTACAGTGTTACACATCATGTCAATCCGTAACGAGGAGATCGCGGATCTCGTTCTCGACGCCGCCCGCCGATGCCTCATCCGTAGCAACGGCCACCGCGTGACGGTGTCCGAGGTCGCGCGAGAGGCCGGCGTCAGCCGTCCCACCGTCTACCGGCGGTGGCCAGACATCTCCGAGATCATCCGCGCGCTGCTCACCCGGGAGGTTCTCGGGACGGTGGAGAGGGCGGCCGGTGCGAGCCTCGTCGACGGTGCCGAGGAACTCGACGATCTGGTCTCGCTCATCGTGCGGGTGGTCGCCGCCCTGCGTGCCAACGAGCTGATCGCCTCGCTGTGGCGCGAACAGCTAGACTTCATGGCGCCCTACGTGTTCGAACGCCTCGGTACCAGTCAGCAGGGCGTGCTCGCGCTGCTCGCCGACCTGCTCGCGCAGGGGCAGAGCCGCGGTCAGGTGCGGGTCGGGGACACCAAGCAGATGGCCGCCATGGTGCTGATGATGGCCCAGGCGTTCCTGCAGTCGGGGGCGCTGGTCTCCGACATCCTCGCCGACGACTGGCGCACCGAACTGTGCCACGTACTGGGCGGGTATCTGCGTCCGATCCCCGGTGACGGGCACTTCTGATGGCCGTGTTGTCCGGCGTCACCCGGCGCGCCGATCTCGAAGAACTCGCGGAACGGACCCAGCCGCTCGACGTGCTGGTCATCGGCGGCGGGATCACCGGTGTCGGCGTCGCCCTCGATGCCGCGACCCGCGGACTGCAGGTGGCGCTCGTGGAGGCCGGCGACCTCGCATCGGGCACCTCGCGGTGGAGCAGCAAACTGGTGCACGGCGGGTTGCGCTATCTGGCGACCGGTCAGTTGTCGATCGCGCACGAGAGCGCCGTCGAACGTCATCATCTGATGACAGTGATTGCACCGCACCTGATCCGACCGTTGCGCCAAGTGGTGCCCGAGAACGGTCCGCGCGTGCGGTCGAGCCTGATCCGAGCAGGGTTTAGAGCGGGAGACATGTTGCGGCGCAACGCCGGAACGCCGTCGTCGGTATTGCCGCCACCTGCGCCGATGTCGACCATGGAGGTGCTCGGCCGCTGCCCGACCGTGCGACGGACCGGGCTGCGCGGCGGAATCTCCAGTGCCGATGGACAACTCGTCGACGACGCCCGGTTGGTGGTTGCCGTTGCGCGCACCGCGGTGGCGTTCGGGGCGAGGATCTGCACCTACACCAGGGCCACGGCAGTGGACGGTTCCGGTGCCACACTCACCGACACGCGTACCGGCGAGAGCTTCACCGTCGCGGCGCGCACGGTGATCAACGCCACCGGCGTCTGGGCACCCGACGTGGATCGGACGATGTCCGTACGACCCAGTCGCGGTACACATTTGGTGTTCGACGCCGCATCGTTCGGCAAACCCAGCGCGGCACTGACGGTTCCGGTGGACGGATCATTGTCCCGGTTCGTGTTCGCGCTGCCCGCTCAGCTCGGCCGGGTGTACTTGGGGCTGACGGATGTGGACGCGCCCGGTCCGATCGTCGATCAGCCGCAGCCCGACGACACCGAGATCGATTTCCTGCTCGACGCCATCAATTCGGCGCTGCAGCGGTCACTCACCCGCGACGACATCATCGGCACGTTCGCCGGCCTGCGCCCGCTCATCGACGCAGGCGACGGCGACGGTGGCGGCGCCCTCGCCGACGTCTCCCGACGTCATCGCGTCCAGGTCACCGACGGCAGTCTGGTCAGCGTGATCGGTGGCAAACTCACCACCTACCGCCGCATGGCGCAGGATGCCGTCGACACCGCGGTCGCCGTGGGCGAATTGAGGGGCGGCGAGTGCGTCACCACGACGACGCCGCTCGTGGGAGCCATCGGGATACGCGCCGACGCGGAGCTCCCGGCGTCGCTGGTCGAACGGTTCGGCGCCGAAGCCCCGGCCGTCGTCGGCCACGCCCGGCTGCCCCGGCCCCTCGATCCGATCGCGCCCGGCATCGACGTCACCCGCGCCGAGGTCGAATTCGCGCTGACTCATGAAGGCGCGCTGGACGTCGACGACATCATCCACCGCCGGACCCGCATCGGCCTGGTCGACGCCGACGCCAAGGCGGCCTGGGGAGCGGTCACCGAGATCGTCGGCGAGATCGCGCCCACCGTTCCCTGAGGCTCAGTAGCCCATCGTCCGCAACGCATCCGCGACACGGTCGAGATCGGTGCGTCGTAGATCGAGATGCGGCGAAAGGCGGAGCACCGACTGCTCGGTGGCCAGCGGCGCCCGCCAGGGGTCGGCCGCGGTCACCAGGATGCCCAGCGACAGGAGCTTGTCGCGTGCTGCGGCGACGTCGCCGGCTCCCCAGCCCGGCGGCGGCGCCAGCGTCACGATCGCGGACGGTTCGTCGACCGGTTCGAGAACCTCCCAGCTCGCGATTCCGGTGAGCCGTTCGCGGGTGGCGCGACCGACCGCGGCGAGTTCGCGGAACACGCGTTGCTGGCCGACTGCTAGCACCTCGCGGACCGCGACTCCGAGACCGAGACGACCCGCGACAAACGCCTCGGAGCTGTCGATCTCCACCGGGCGCAGGCAGTCCCGCCGCACCGCGACGAACCCGACACCGCGCGGACCGGTCAGCCACTTGCGGCTGGTGCCGTAGACGACGTCGGCGCCGGTGACGGTCGGTACGTGTCCGGCGGCCTGAGCCATGTCGACCACCACCGGAACCTGGGCTTGGTGCGCGATCTCGACGATCTTCGAGATCGGTTGCACCACACCGGACATCGAGCCTATGTGGCAGATGTGGATGAAATCGGGCTGCTCGAACTGCAGCATGTTCTCGAGCGCGTCGGTGTCGACGTGGCCGTATACGTCCGCGTCGGGCATTGTGCGAACCGCGTAGCCGCGGCGTTCGAACTCCACCAGGTTGGGACCGAATTCGTTCTTGGCCACCCACACCGTCGATGCGATGGGGAGTTGCCAGTGCGTCAACAGTGCGCGCAGGGCGGCGCGGGCACTCTCGCGGAAGGCGAGCTCGTCGGTGGTGTGCCCGATGAGCGATGCGAGATCACGTTTGTCGCGGGCGATCTCGTCGGCCACCTCGTCCGCGGCGACGTAGGACCCGCGTTCGGATTCCCGCCAGAGATGCCCGGTGATCGATTCGATGACGGCGTTCGACGACCGTCCCGCGGCCGCCGAGTCCAGATGAGCGAAGGCAGGTTCGACTCGGGCCGCGTGCCACTGTTCGCCGAGTTCGCTCACGTACATAGGCCTTGAACCTACCCGGTGGCGGTAATGCGTCCGGCACTCGGTCGACGTCCGGGTGGGCGCCGGGAGCGGAGCGAGCGGGCCCGGTGTGTGGTGGGCGCCGGGAGCGGAGCGAGCGGGCCCGGTGTGTGGTGGGCGCCGGGAGCGGAGCGAGCGGCCCGGTGTGAACTGGAACCGAAACCGGTGCCGATGCGTCCAACCATTCATGGAGCCGGTAATCGAGTACATCTTCGGACCCGGTGACGGTTCGACCACCACGTGGACGTCGTCGGCCGACCTCGACCTCGATCGGGATGGCACCCTCGATGCGGTCGCGCTGGACTTCGACGGTGACGGTCGTCGTGATGACGCCATGTGGGACACCGACGGCGATGGGACCGCCGACGTCAGTGCACTCGACCTCGACGATGACGGGGTGTGCGACGCGTTCTTCCGGGACTCGGGGCGTGGGCTGTGGGATGTCGAGACCGACCGCGGACGGACACCGGTGCCCAAGCCACCGGACGGACCGCCGCCACCCCCGCGACATCGTCCGCCCGCCGAGATGGACACGAACGGAGACGGGCGGGTCGACGCGAAGCTGGAGAGTTCCGATCGCGGTGGTCGAATCACCCCCGACCGCCTCTACGTCGACGCCGACGGGGATGGAACCTTCGACCACGTCCTCGTCGATCTGGACGGCGACGGCCGGGTCGACGCGTACTACGACAGCACCGACCCCCGCTTCCGTCGTTGATCGTGGAGGTGGGACGAGTGGGGCCTCGTCGCAGAAACCGCACTTGTCGTCAGAAACCGCACGTGTGGCCAGAAACCGCTGGTGCGCACCGGGTTTCTGACCAGACACGCGGTTTCTGAGATCGCGACACGCCGACAATGCGCCTCGGCGGCGGCCTCGGACCACCGTCATCGTCGAGCCCGCGACCATCGATCGACGCGTTCCGCAGAACGCGCCACACGCTCCCGGCACCCGCAAGAAGATAGGGGAAGAAACTTCGTCCCCTACCCTCAGAGTCCTCCCCTACAAATTCCTCGGGGACGACTGTGAACCCCGGGGAAGAAACTCTTCCCCTAGATTTTGCGAGCACGGTACCGAAGCATTTGCCCAGGTCAGCGAGCCGGTCAGTGACTCGCCGGGGCCGGCCGCGACTCGGTCGTCGCATCCACCGGCCGGTGTCGATGCACCACCGCGACCACGGCCACGCCGACGAGGTACAGCACGACGCCGAGGACGACGAGTCCGGTGGCCTGGCCGTCGGCGGGGATGGCCAGCGCCGCGACCGTCACCGCACCGACGTAGGCGATGTTGAACACCGCGTCCTGCACAGAGAACACCTGCCCTCGGACCATGTCGTCGATGTCGACCTGCATCGCGACGTCGCCGCACAGCTTGGCGGTCTGTCCGACGAGCCCGAGGACCAGTGCGGCCGCGCAGATGACGGCGAAGTTGAACGAGAGGATGGTGAGCTCGGCGGCGGCACCGACCACAAGTGCGGCCATCAGCGTTGTGCGCCGCCCGACTCTGGCGACCGCGATGGGTGTGAGGATGGCCGCGACCAGTGCACCCGCCCCGGTGAAGCCGACCACCATGCTCAGCCGGTCGACGCCGTCTCCGGATCCGGTGTGCCGGGCGATCACCAGGATCATCAGGGTGTTCATGCCGAACACCAACCGGTGTGCTCCGATGGCCGACAACGCGGCCGCGACCGGCCGGCAGTGCGCCACCGCCCGGGCTCCGTGCAGCAGACCCACGGCGACCGCGTGGAATGCGGAGCGGCCGGGATCGTCCGGCTCGTCCGGACCCAGTTGCAGCGGCGCAAAGCGATGGGCGAGACCACCGGCCAGGACGGCCAGAATCACACCGGACGCCATGGTCAGTGCACTGCCGGTGTTGTCGTCGCCGAATACCGCGCGCAGGGCCAGCGTCACACCGAGCCCGACGGTGAGCATCGCGCCCCCGAGCGTCGTGAACAGGGCGTTGGTCGCGACGATGACGTCGCGTCGGGCAACGTGCGGAAGACCTGCGGACAGGCCGGCTGCGACAAAGCGGCTGGCGCCGGTGACGGCCAGCGCACCGACCAGCACCACGGTGTCGGGGGCGCCCGACGCGATGGCGGCCGCGACGACAGCGATGATCAACGCGCGCAGGAAGTTCGCGTACATCAGGACATTGCGACGGTCCCAGTGATCGAGCAGCGCTCCGGCGAACGGACCGATCAGCGAGTAGGGAAGCAGCAGCACGGCGAGCCCGCCCGCGACGGCGAGCGGATCGGCGTGCCGTTCCGGATTGAAGAGGATTCCGCCGACCAGCGACGCCTGGAAGATGCCGTCGGTGATCTGACTGGACAGGCGCACCGCGAGCAACCGACCCAACCCGGGCGAATGCCGGAGCGAGGCGACGAATGTGCGCCAACCCCGGGGCTGACGGTGCGGGGTGGAGCTCACTGATACAGCGTAGGGCATTGCATTGGCGACCCCGATCGGCGTGAGCGTGCGATGATGGTCACGTGGCCGGCGCCGACGACGCAGATGACCCCACTCCCGACTCCCGCGACGACACACATCCCGCTGGGACAGGTAGCGGTGGCCGCATGCCCGGCGCCGCTGCCGAGCGCGAATCAGCCCATCGTGTGCGCCCCGGCACCGCACTTCTCGCATCCACAGATCTGATCGAACCGACCTTCGCACGATCGGTCGTCTACGTCATCGAGCACAACGACGCCGGGAGTCTCGGCGTGGTGATCAACCGGATGAGTCAGACCGCCGTTCACAATCTGCTGCCGCAGTGGACCGACCTGGCCGCGACGCCGCGCGCGCTCTATGTGGGCGGACCGGTCAAGCAGGACGCCGCACTGTGCCTCGGCGTCGTCAAACCCGGTGCCGACATCACCCCGTTCGAGGCACTGCGGCCCATCGACGGTCGCGTGGTGCTGGTGGATCTGGACGGCGACCCCGACGAGCTGGCGGAGGTCCTCGAGGGTGTCCGGATCTTCGCCGGTTATGCCGGGTGGGGGATCGGGCAGCTGGGCGGAGAATTGCAGGACGGCAGCTGGATGGTCGCCTCCGCGCTGCCCCGCGACATCCTGGCGCCACCGACGATCGACGTGTGGTCCGACATCCTGCGTCGCCAACCGTGGCCGATGCCCCTGCTGGCCACCCACCCCATCGACCTCGCCCTCAACTGAGTAACCCAGAACACTTTTGTGCTTGTGCTGTGACCTGACCCGCGCGTAGCCTACGCTCGAGTAACAATCGGGTATCGGGGCGTGGGGGATTCATGCGACTCAGGGTGGTAGTCGGAGCACTGGTGACGATCGGGGCGTTGGTCGTCGGCATCGGGGGGACGGCAGCCGCCGACCCGACGGGCGGCGCTGCGGCGCGTGGCTGGCAGGCAAGTCACGACGGCCCGCAACCCTACGCGGGCGTCAACGTCACCTGGGATGTGCCGATCCGGATGAGCGACGGAACCATCTTGCGCGCCAACGTCTATCGGCCCGCCAACGCGCGCCAACAACCGACGTCGAGCAAGACGCCGGTGATCGTCAACATGACGCCCTACACCAAGCTCATCACCGCCGTCGGCACCGCAGTGACGCAGAATCCGGTGCTCGGGCCGTTCCTCACGCAGGTCGCCACGGCAGTCGGTCAGGTCTCGCGGCCGATCCAGGGTTTCGCCGATCTTTCGACATTGACCAACACGCTCCGCGATCAGGGTGCCCGGACGTTCCTGGTCGACGAGAATCTGGTGCGCAGCGGCTACACGCAGGTCGTCGTCGACGTCCGGGGCACCGGCTTCTCGCAGGGCAAATGGGATGTCTTCCAGGCTCGCGAGCAACAGGACACCGTCGAGGTGATCGACTGGGCCGCCCGGCAACGCTGGTCCAACGGCAAGATCGGCATGTCCGGGGTCTCGTACTCGGCCATCAATCAGATCCAGGCGGCCAGCAAACGGCCGGCAGCGCTCAAGGCCATCTTCCCGGTCGAGCCGGGTGGCGATCTGATCCGCGACATCGTCGCGCCGGGCGGTGCGCTGGGCGTCGGCTTCCTGCCGATGTGGTTGACGCTGGTCAACACCACCAAGATGATCCCGAATGTGGCGTCGATGCTGAACGGGACCTTCGACTGGAAGTGGTTGGCCGACCGCATATCTGACCCGTTCACGTTCTACCCGCAACTCTTCGCTGCGTTGCTGACGCCCGACATCCCCTCGGTCCCACCGCAGTTGAAAGAACTCCTGGAGACCAACTCGGGTCCCCGCAAGGCCTGGCAAGACCACGCCGAGCGGATCACCACACCGACGTTCATCTACGGCGGCTGGTTCGATCTGTTCACCAACAGTGAAGTGCGGATGTACAACAACATCCCGCTGGCCCCGGGACGCAAGCAGTTGATCATGGGCGACGGCTATCACCTCACGATCGGCGGCGGACAGACCGGTCGGGCGGGAACCCCACCACGCCTTGACGTGCTGCAGAAGGCGTGGTTCGACAAGTGGATCAAGGGCAAGGACAACGGCATCGACGCCTACGGTCCGGTCCAGCTCAAGCAGGTGGGCGACAGTTGGATCTCCGCCCAGCAGTTCCCGCGGGCCGGTATGTCGCGCCAGCGCCTCTATCTCAGTGACCGACGCAGCGGCACCGCCCCGTACGCCGTCCGCGACGGCAGCCTGGTGACGGCCACGCCGGGATCGCATGGGCGACTGACGGTTTCGCCGGGCGTACTGACGGCCTGCTCGCGTGATGCGTCGCAGCAGTTGGCCGGTGCGCTGGCGCTGTTCCCGTTCTGCGCCAAGGATGCCCGCATCTCCGAACGTAACGCGCTCTCCTTCACCACAGCGCCGATGACCACGACGCGCAGCGTGTCCGGGTACAGCAACGTCCGGGTGAATGCGGTGATGAACGCGACCGACGGCTACTGGACCGCAACCCTCAATGATGTTGCCCCCGACGGGACGTCCAAGGTGATCAGCTCCGGACAGGTGATGGCGTCGCTGCGCAGCTACGATCCGGCGCGGTCGCAGTTCGCACCGAACGGCGACGTCATCGACCCGTTCTACAACCTGACCCTGTCCACCCGGCAGCGCGTCACACCCGGTCGGCCGGTCGCGATCGACATCGGGCTGCTGCCCACCGAGGCCCTCATCCGGCCCGGCCACCGACTGCGCGTCGACGTGTTCGCCATGAATTTCCCTCGTGGACTGCCGCTTCGGCCGCTGCTCAACGAATCACGACTGGCACCACAGCACATCCAGCTCGATCCCACACATCCGAGCTTCGTGAATCTGCCACTCTCCACACCACTTCCTACCCGCTGATCGAGCCGGTACCGAGCGGAGCGAGGCACCGTGTCGACCCGCTGATCGAGCCGGTACCGAGCGGAGCGAGGCACCGTGTCGAGATCACTCCCGCTAGTCCACAACCTCCCGCGAGTATCGCGTCGCCAGCCACGAACACAGGATGAGCTGGATCTGATGGAAGATCATCAGCGGCAGCACGATGATCCCGACCACCGACCCGGCGAACAGCACGGTCGCCATGGGTAGTCCGGTGGCGAGACTCTTCTTGGTGCCGCAGAACTGAATGGCGATGACGTCGGCTCGGGAGAAGCCGAGTCGTTGTGGGACCCACCGTGTGACGACGAGCATCACCACCACGAGGATCAGCGAGATCACCGCCACCGCGATCACCTGGCCCACCCCGACCGCCGACCAGATGCCCTGGCGGACGCCCTCGCTGAACGCGACATAGACGACGAGCACGATCGCGCCTCGATCGGCGAGTTTGGTCGGTGCCGAGTGCCGGTTGAAGAAGGGTCCCACCCAGGGCCGCGCGAGTTGCCCCAGCAGGAACGGAACCAGGATCTGCGCGACGATCTTGAGTACCGAACCGGCGTCGACGTGGATGCCGCTGCTGGTGCTCATCAGCGCGACCACGAGCAGTGGCGTCAGGAACACTCCGAGGATGTTCGACGCCGATGCACTGACGATGGCGCCGGGCACGTTGCCGCGGGCTATCGACGTGAACGCGATCGACGACTGCACCGTCGACGGGACGAGGCACAGGAACAGCAGCCCCGTATAGAGGTCGTCACCGACGATCGGCTCGACCACCGGCCGCATAGCGAGGCCGATGAGCGGGAAAGCGACGAAGGTGAACGACAGGATCGTCAGATGCAGTCGCCAGTGCTTGAGACCTTCGAGCGCCTCCCGCGGATGCAGCCGGGTGCCATAGAGGAAGAACAGTGCCGCGATCGCCGCGACGACGACCCAGTCAAGGATGTCGGCGGCGGCCCCTCGTGCAGGCAGGAAGGCCGCGACAACCACGGCCGCGACGATGGCCACGACGAAACCGTCGACGGGGGAGTGAGCCCACCATCGACGCAGGGTGGCAGGGATCGACATCGCGGCTGGGAGCGCCCGGCCTCAGGCCTGGGCGGTCTCGTCGGAGCAGACGCCGCGCAATGAGCACGACCCGCAACTCGAGGTGCCACAGTCCGAAGCGGGGTCGTCGTGCTCTGTGGTTTCGGCCGGTGCCTCGTTGTCGGTACTCGAGCAGCAACCACAACCCGAGTCTTCGACGGGAAGAGCCGCGGCGGCGCGGACACCGAGTGCGCTGACCAGGCCGACGATGAACAATCCCGCGACGAACGCGGCCACCCCGAAGACGACCGACCATGCGCTGTCAACGCCCAGGGTCAGTACAGCCCCCAGCACCAAGATCGCTGCCGCGCCGATCTGACCGGGGCCGGCAACGCGATTGGCCAATGCAAACGCCTCGTCGGAGGCCATGGAATCATCGGCGCGCACGCCGAGCCGCCGATTGCGGCGCAGGCGTCCGGTCACGCCGAGCACACCGGTGACCGCCCATGCGACGGCAACCACCAGCAGCAGCACTGCGACGACGACGGACACCACACTCACGAGCTCAACCATACGACCGTGCGTCGTACCACACCGAATCGCACCGGGTTTCTGTCCCACGATGGACACGATTTACGCTGGTCGGGTGACTTCAGAATCCGCGAGCAGGTCGTTCCGCTACACCGCCGAGATGGCCGGTGAGATCGAACAGCGGTGGCAGCAGGAATGGACCGAGCGGCACGCCTACGAGGCGCCGAATCCGGTCGGGCCGCTCGCCGGCGACCTGAGTGCTTTCGACGGGGGTGGTCCGCAGGCCGCCGACAAGCTGTTCGTGCAGGACATGTTCCCGTATCCGTCCGGCGCCGGACTGCACGTCGGACACCCGCTCGGCTTCATCGCGAGCGACGTCTTCGCGCGGTACCAGCGGATGATCGGTCGCAACGTGCTGCACACGATGGGCTTCGATTCGTTCGGGCTGCCGGCCGAGCAATACGCGGTGCAGACCGGAACCCATCCGCGGACGACCACCGAGGCCAACATCGAGCGCTACCTGGCCCAGATCCGGCAGCTCGGGCTCGGCCACGACGAACGACGCCGGGTCGCGACCACCGATGTCGACTTCTATCGCTGGACGCAGTGGATCTTCCTGCAGATCTACAACGCCTGGTACGACGCCGAGGCCGGCAAGGCCCGTCGCATTTCCGAGCTCGTCGACGAGCTGGATTCGGGAGCAAGAACTCTCGACGACGGCCGGAAGTGGGCCGATCTGTCCCCGGCCGACCGCCGAGGCGTCGTCGACGGCTATCGCCTTGTCTATCAGAGTGATTCGCTCGTGAACTGGTGTCCCGGATTGGGCACGGTGCTGGCCAACGAGGAAGTCACTGCCGACGGGCGCAGCGATCGCGGCAACTTCCCGGTGTTCCGCAAGCATCTGCGGCAGTGGATGATGCGCATCACCGCCTACTCCGACCGACTGCTCGACGATCTGGATCTGCTGGACTGGCCCGACAAGGTCAAGACCATGCAGCGCAACTGGATAGGCCGATCCCGCGGCGCGCGGGTGGCCTTCCCGGTGCCCGAGACCGACGCACGGATCGAGGTGTTCACCACCCGCCCCGACACGTTGTTCGGTGCGAGTTACATGGTGCTCTCGCCCGAGCATCCGCTGGTCGACGAATTGACCGCTGCCGCTTGGCCCGACGGCGTCGACGCGCGGTGGACTTATCAGTCCACAGACCCCGCCGAAGCGATCAAGAACTACCGTGCGGCGATCGCGGCGAAGTCGGATCTCGAGCGCCAGGAGAACAAGGAGAAGACCGGTGTCTTCACCGGCACCTACGCCACCAATCCGGTGAACGGTGAATCGATTCCGGTGTTCATCGCCGACTACGTGTTGATGGGCTACGGCACCGGCGCGATCATGGCTGTCCCCGGCCACGACGGCCGAGACCACGAGTTCGCGACCGTGTTCGGCCTGCCCATCCGGGAGGTCATCGGATCGGAGCAGGGCGTCGAATCCGAGGCCTTTGTCGGTGACGGTCCGCTGGTGAATTCGTCCTTCCTGGACGGACTCTCGGTCGACGACGCGAAGGTCAAGATCGTGGATTGGCTGGAGTCCGAAGGGGCCGGCACCGGGACCGTGCAATACAAACTGCGGGACTGGCTGTTCGCGCGGCAGCGGTACTGGGGGGAGCCCTTCCCGATCGTCTATGACGAGGCCGGAAACGCGCACGCGCTGCCGGAATCGATGCTGCCGGTGGAGCTCCCGGAGGTCGACGACTACGCGCCGGTGTCCTTCGACCCCGACGACGCCGACAGCGAACCGTCCCCACCGCTGGCAAAGGCCACCGATTGGATCACCGTCGAACTGGATCTCGGCGACGGTGTGAAGACCTACACGCGCGACGCCAACGTCATGCCGCAGTGGGCGGGCAGTTCGTGGTATCAGCTGCGCTACATCGACCCCACCAATCAGGAAACGTTCTGTGCCAAGGAGAACGAGGCGTACTGGATGGGTCCGCGTCCGGCGCTGCATGGGGAGAACGACCCGGGCGGCCTCGACCTGTACATCGGCGGTGTCGAACATGCTGTTCTGCATCTGCTCTATTCGCGGTTCTGGCACAAGGTGCTCTTCGACCTCGGGTATGTGACCAGTCGCGAGCCCTACCGAAAGCTGTTCAACCAGGGCATGATCCAGGCTTACGCCTACACCGACGCGCGTGGTGTCTACGTGGCCGCCGACGAGGTCACCGAGCGCGACGGCACGTTCTTCTACCAGGGCGTCGAGGTCAACCAGGAATACGGGAAGATGGGCAAGTCGCTCAAGAATTCCGTTGCGCCCGACGACATCTGCCGTGACTACGGCGCCGACACCTTGCGCGTGTACGAGATGTTCATGGGTCCGCTGGATCAGTCCCGGCCGTGGGCAACCAAGGACGTGGTCGGGTCGCAGCGGTTCCTGCAGCGCATCTGGCGACTCGTGGTCGACGAGGAGTCCGGAGTCGTTCGTGTCTCGGACGCCGCCCTCGACGACGAGACGAATCGTGTGCTGCACAAGACGATCGACGGGGTCCGTGAGGACTACGCCGCGTTGCGCAACAACACCGCGGTCGCCAAGCTGACCGTTCTGACCAACCACCTCACCAAGAACTTCGAATCCACCGGCGCTCCACGGGAGGCGGTCGAGGCGTTGGTGATCATGCTCGCGCCGCTCGCCCCGCACATCGCGGAGGAACTGTGGCGCCGGCTCGGCCACGACGAACTCCTGGTGCGCGGCCCCTTCCCGACAGCCGACGCGGCATGGCTGGTGGAGGACACCATCGAGATCCCGATCCAGGTGAAGGGCAAGGTGCGCAGCCGAATCACCGTCGCCGCCGACGCCAGCGAGGCCACCGTGCGGTCGGCCGCGCTGTCCGACGAGAAGATCGCAGCGCTGCTCGACGGCGAGCCCCGCAAGGTGATCGTCGTACCCGGCCGCATGGTCAACGTCGTTCCCTGACCCACGCCCCGCCGGTCGTCCGGTTTTGTAGCAAGAGTGCGCGCCTGGCACGCACTATTGCTACAAAACCGCCCACGGGATCACTTCGGGGGCAGTTTGCGCGCATAGTCGGCGCCGATGGAGACCCATCGGCTCAACGCGCGGTCGCCGGCGATCCCTTCATCGGATACGCGGAGCCAGCCGCGCGTCTCGCGCCCGGACATGATCATCGGCTCGGTGTGTGGATGCTCGAGCAACCCCTCGGTGTCCTCGGGCTTCACCCGCACCATGAGCCCGCCACGGCCGCTCGCGGCGACCGCCATGTTGCCGTTGATCAGGAACGCGAGACCGCCGAACATCGACTTCTCGTCGAGCCCGCATTCCGTCGCGAGCAAAGCGCGTATCCGGTAGGCGAGATCCTCGTCGTAGGCCACGGGTACGAGGGTAGGGGCCGCGCGTCCGTGCGGCCAGAGGGTGCACACGACTGTGACCTTCAGACCGCACAGCGGGGACCTCAAGACGCCGCGAGGTCGGGACTGGTGCCTGATCTTACTCTGGAGTAAGGTAGCCGCATGGCGATCAACCTGGAGCTCCCGAAGAAGTTCGATTCGACGGTCGAGCGCACCCATCTGGCGGCGGAGCACATGTTCCGGCCGATCACCCGCAAATACGACAAAGCCGAGCACGAGTACCCGGTCGAACTCGATGAGCTGGGCAAACTCGCCAAGCAGTCGCGTTCCGCGGAACGTTCCGACGACAAGGGCGGCGACAAGAAGGATGATGCGCCGTCGGTCAACGGCGCCAACCTGCGGTCCCTGATCGCGGCGCGTGAGATGAGCTGGGGCGACGTCGGGCTGTTCCTCACGATCCCCGGCCAGGGGCTGGGCAACGCGGCGATCGCTGCGGTCGCCACCGAGGAACAACTCGACCGCTTCGGCGACGTCTGGGCCGCGATGGCGATCACCGAGCCCAGCTTCGGGTCGGACTCGGCGGCGGTGTCCACCACCGCGACCGCCGACGGTGACGACTATCTGATCAACGGCGAGAAGATCTTCGTGACCGCGGGTTCACGCGCCGACCACGTGGTGGTCTGGGCGACCCTCGACAAGAGCATCGGCCGTGCCGCGATCAAGAGCTTCGTTGTCCCGATGGACACCGAGGGCGTCAGCATCGCGCGCCTCGAGCACAAGCTCGGCATCAAGGCGTCCGACACCGCGGTGGTCCGGTTCGAGAATGCCCGCGTGCCCAAGGAGAATCTGCTCGGCTCGCCGGAGATCGACACCAAGAAGGCCTTCGGCGGCGTCATGCAGACCTTCGACAACACGCGACCCGTCGTCGCCGCGATGGCCGTCGGCCTGGGCCGCGCGGCCCTCGAGGAGATGCGCCGCATGCTCGAAGAGGCCGGCCACACCATCGACTACGACAAGCCGGCCGCCGCTCAACACGCTGCGGTGAGCGAGTTCATTCGGATCGAATCCGATTGGGAGGCTTCGTGGTTGCACACCCTGCGGGCTGCCTGGATGGCGGACAACCGCCAGCCCAACTCGGCTGAGGCGTCGATGTCGAAGGCGAAGGCCGGCCGCATGGTCACAGAACTGACCAACAAGGCCGTGGAAATCGGTGCGACAGCCGGCTTCTCGGAGACCTCGCTGCTGGAGAAGTGGGCGCGCGATGCCAAGATCTTGGACATCTTCGAAGGCACGCAGCAGATTCAGCAGCTGATCATCGCGCGACGCGTGCTCGGCAAGTCCAGCGCCGACCTCAAATAGGGCCACACACTCATCGCAACAGACGCTCCCGAAGCCGGTTCTCTCGTTCGATCCGCGCTGCGTCGCGCCGGCTGCGTTCGGCCATCACCGCGCACAGCACCGCCTCGTCGGGAGCAGGCGGTGGCGCGGGCGAGACGAACGGTGCGACGTCGAAGATCAGTTGACGTGCCAGTCGCTCTCGCGGTTGCGGCCGCATGTTCTCGCGGTGTCCGAGGAATCGGCGCAGCATGACGGCCAGCGGCGCCGGAAGTGAGCCGATGTCGGCCGACGACGCCCACGTCGCGAGCTCGGCGGGCATGACGACGGGGTCGGGGATCTCCAGGCGTCGGCGATCACGGATGACGTAGGTTCCGGCCACGAGGTCGCCCATGCGTTTGCCCTTGGACGTGATCGCCGCGGTGAACAGCGCGGGCAGGCCAAGACAGCCGTAGATCTCGACGACCCCGATCAACGCCCGCGCCAGTGCATGGCGAAAGCCCACCGGTCCGGCGTCGTCGCGCACCGTCCGCAGGCCGACGATGAGATGACCCAGATTCTTTCCCTTGGTGGCGGTCTCGGCCGCTGTCGGTACCGCGACGAGAGCGATCACCACGGCCACGGTGCTCAGCGCATCCTTCAACGCCGAGTCGGCCTGCGCAAACACACTGCCGAACACCCAATTGAGCAGCACGTACAGGCCGACGCCGACGATGACGTCGACGATGCCGGACAAGATCCGCAAACCGAGATTGGCGGGCGGCAACTCCAAGGCGACCGCCTCACCGGACACCTGATCGTCGCGCCCGACGCCGACGGTGGCGCTGCCACGTCCCCAGGCCAGAGCCGCCGGCGGTCCGACGACCGGGCCGAATCCAGGCGGGTGCGGCGGCACAGGTCCGTACATAGCGCCACCCTAATGGTGTGTCTCGGAAATACGTAACTAGTCTCCGGCGTTCGATCGACGCCTGGCCACGTTGTCGTCGGTCACGATAGCGCCGCTATCGCTCCCTCCTCCGCCTTGCCAGAACGCCGATCGCTCCACCGAAGACTGGTCACGTATTCCCGAGACACACCACCAGCGTGGACCGCCGGGTCCACCGCCCTCGTCACAAGCGGTTGTGCAATCAGCGAATGACCTATCAGCGAATGACCTACCAGCGAATGACACCGTCCCGACAAACGACTCGATACCACTAGGCTGTCCGAGTGGATCTCGATGCCTATGTCAACGCGCACCGTGCGACGTGGGAACGACTCGACGAGCTGTCGAGGCGACGCGGACTCTCGGGCGCCGAGGCCGACGAGATCATCGACACCTATCAGCGCGTCGCCACGCACCTGTCGGTGATTCGTTCGGCCGCGCCCGACGCGTCGCTCGTTGCCTACCTGTCTGCGCTGCTCGCCCGGGCCCGCTCCCGTGCCGCAGGCACCAAGGGGGACACCTGGGCCGAGATGGCGAGGTTCGTGACCCAGTCGTTTC
Organism: Gordonia sp. NPDC003585; assembly: GCF_040610755.1. Lineage (NCBI taxonomy): Bacteria > Bacillati > Actinomycetota > Actinomycetes > Mycobacteriales > Gordoniaceae > Gordonia > Gordonia sp. NPDC003585. Next base: position 56,637 of record NZ_JBEXMX010000025.1, read on the forward strand.
CGGCAGCGCTGTACCGGATGCGGTGGTGGTGGCTGTCGGTGATGGGCGCGTCAATGGTCCTGACCGTCGCGGTCACGTGGTGGTTGCTCGACCATCCGCGCATCGAGAGTTCCCTTGCATCGGCCGACGAGATCGAGCGGCTGGTCAACAATGACTTCGAGGGCTACTACAGCCAGCATGCCGCGACGTCCTTTGCGGCTCAGGTGTGGACCAACAACTTCTGGTTGGCCGCGCTGTGTATTGCGCTGGGAATCTTCGGCTTTCCCGTCGTCTTCATGCTCGTCTTCAACGTCATCAACATTGCGATCGTCGCGTCGATCATGATCCGGCACGGTCGCGGTGACCTGTTCTTCGGACTGATTCTGCCGCACGGATTGCTCGAACTGACCTGCCTGTTCATCGCGGCGGGAGTCGGGCTGCGTCTGTTCTGGGCGTGGGTGGCGCCAGGGGCGAGATCCCGCGCGACCGCGCTGGGCGAAGAGGGCCGCTCGGCCATCGGCGTCGCGTTGGGACTCGTTGGGCTGCTGCTGATCAGCGGCGTGATCGAAGCGTTCGTGACGCCATCGGGCCTGCCCACCTGGGCACGAGTCGGTATCGGTATCGCCGTGTGGGCGGCCTTCTTCGCCTACGTCTTCACGCTCGGACGGTGGGCCTACAACGCGGGCGAACGCGGCGACGTGAGCGAGGCCGATCGAGGGTTCGCTGCCCCGGTGGCGTAGGCGTCAGGCGCAGCCGAGACGCACTGCTGCAGCCTGGAACTCGGCCTTCGACGGCACCGAGTCAAATCGGCCGGGAACGTCGTTGCGCCCCCGGATCGTGACGATGGTCTTCTTGCCGACGCCCGGTGCAGACACCCGGCTGAAGTACACCAGGCAGTTCTTCCGTGTCCGCATGGTCAGCTGATCCGGCCCGGACTTGGTCGGCCGCGACAGACCGTAGCTGTAGCCGAGGTTCGTCGTTGAGGTGAACCAGGTTTGGGGTGCCGCAGTGGCCATGGACTCAACGCCCAGTACGGTCGGCGCCGCGACCACACCGACGGACGCAGCGCCGACGATGAGGGACCCGCTCACGAATCGCGCAATGATGCCCATGAGCGCAAAGGTACCGGCCACTGTCGTCACTGGGTGAAGTGCACAGCCGATTTCGTCCGAACAGGCTACCCGAGGCGCGTCAGAGTAGGCCGCGCGACTTCAGCGTCAGGTAGTGATCGGCCAGTGCGGCCGGTAGCTTGTCGGGTTCGGCATCCACCACGTCGACGCCGAGCCGCCCGACGGCGGTCGCGGTCCGGTTGCGCAGCAGCGTGGTTCGAGCCGCGGCGGCAGCACCGTACACCTCTCGCGCATCGTCGCGCTGTTCGATGAGGTCGCCGAGCGCGGGGTCGGCGACCGATCCGATCACCACGCGGTAACGCTTCGCCAGCACCGACAGCGGCGGCAGCAGCGACTCCTCGACGGCGGCCGGCTCGAGCGGGGTGAGCAACACCAGCAGTGCCCGCTGCCGGCTCAGCTTGGTGACCTCGGCGCCGAGCATCGGCCAATCGGCCTCCAACAGCGCGGGTTCGAGCGTCGACATCGCGTTGACGAGGGAACTCAGCAAGTCCGATCCGGTGACTCCGACCACCCGGGAGTGCACGCGACGATCGCCCGCGATGAGGTCGACCCGGTCGCCGGCATGTGAGGCCAACGCGGCCAGGAGCAGCGCGGCGTCCATTGCGGCGTCGAGACGTGGCGTGTCGCCGACGCGCCCTGCCGATGTCCGCGAGGTGTCGAGCACGATGACGATGTGCCGGTCCTTCTCCGGCTGCCATGTGCGCACAACCACCGAGCGTCGACGTGCGGTCGCACGCCAGTCGATGCTGCGCACATCGTCACCCTCGACGTAGTCGCGCAGCGAATCGAATTCGGTTCCCTGACCGCGGATTCGGACCGCGGACCGGCCGTCGAGCTGACGGAGCCGGGCCAGTCGCGACGGCAGGTGTCTCCGAGATCCGAACGGTGGCAGTGCCCGGATGAACCCGGGCATCGGCAGGCCACGTTGTCGTCCGGCGAGGCCCAACGGTCCGCGCCGCCGCACCGTGACCCGCAGGCCGAGCCGATCGCCGCGTCGGGTCGGCGTCAGCACGGTGTGCACGGCCCGACGTTCGCCGGCGGGGATGTCCAGTGCGTGGACGTTGCCGGTTGCCCCTGCCGACGGCTGCCAGGCGTCGCGCAGTTGGCCCCGGAATCGGCGGGTGCCGGGATTGTCGACAACGATTGTGCTGGAGGTGGATTGGCCGAGTCGGATCGGATCGGTCGGGCTGCGCCGGACGGTTACCGCCGTCGTGGAGCCGGCGGCGAGTACGTCGATGCCGAGCAGCACCAGGCACCCGAACACCCATGCCAACGCGGTGAGGTAGTGGGGCCACACGATCACCGGCACCGCGCCGAGCGCCACCAGCGCGAAGAACCGCCCGGTCAGATACATCAGCGCGGGACGGGTACGGACCGGATGGCGGTGTCGAGTACCGCGGTCACCGACACCCCCTCCAACTCGGCTTCGGGTCGCAGCGAAAGGCGATGTGCCAGTGTCGATTGTGCGAGTGACTGCACATCGTCGGGCGTCACGAAATCACGACCGTTGAGCCACGCCCATGCCCGGCTGGTTCCCAGAAGTGCGGTGGCACCGCGGGGGCTCACACCGAGCGAGAGCGACGGCGACACCCGAGTGGCCCGCGCGATGTCGACGATGTACGCGGCGACCTGTGGTGAAACACTCACGTGCCGAACCTGATCCGCACCCGCCTCGATGTCGGTGGCCGAAGCGACCGGCCGCAGTCCGGCCGCGGCCAGATCGCGCGGATCGAAACCCGCGGCATGACGCGCCAGGACGGTGATCTCGTCGTCGCGAGGCGGCAGCGGCAGCGTCACCTTGAGGAGGAAACGGTCGAGCTGGGCTTCCGGCAGCGGATAGGTGCCCTCGTACTCCACCGGATTCTGGGTGGCTGCGACGAGGAAGGGGCGGGGGAGAGGACGGGGAGCCCCGTCGACAGTGACCTGCCGCTCCTCCATGGCCTCCAGCAGCGACGCCTGCGTCTTCGGCGGCGTCCGGTTGATCTCGTCGGCGAGGAGGAGGTTGGTGAACACCGGACCTTCGCGGAAGGTGAATTCCGAGGTGGCGCTGTCGAAGACCAGTGATCCGGTGATGTCGCCGGGCATCAGGTCGGGCGTGAACTGGACGCGTTTGGTGTCGACGGCCAGCGCGGTTGCCACCGACCGCACCAGCAGGGTCTTGGCCACACCGGGTACGCCTTCGAGCAGGATATGGCCGCGGCACAGTAGTGCGATGAGGATGCCCGCGACGGCCGGATCTTGCCCGACAACGGCTTTGGCGACCTCGCCGCGCACAGCGTTGAGCGCGGCCCGTGCCGGGTCGGCGGGCGGGATCGGCGGCGCCTGCTTCGTGAACTGTGGGGGCTGATGGGGGAACTGTGGGGGCTGATGAGGGTCGATGGTCATGGTGTGCGGTGAACCTCCTTCTCGAGGGCGGTCAGTTCGGTGGTGAAGACGACCAGCGCGTCCTCTGTGTCGGGTAACCGATCGGCAAGTAGGGCGCTCACCTGCGCCGGATCGCGGCCGGTCGCGGCGACCACTGCGTCGATGATCGCGCTCACCGCGGGACCCGGCGGGGCGGGGTGACCCGCCAGCGCGTCGAGCTCCCAATCGGGCTGGGCGAGTACGGTGATCGCGACCGACGGGTCGTAGGGCAGGCCGAGATAGCGGGCCAGGCCGGTCAGTGTTTGGATGCGAAGGGTGGCTGCGGATCGGGTGACCGCTCGCGCACGGTGGTACATGCGTCCGCGTGCCTGCGTGGTCTCTATCGCCTTGACCACAGCGGGAAGCGGCTCGGTGACGAGCGGGCCGAATCGCCTGCCGCGCCACAGCATCAGAGCGAGAACCACAAAGACCGACAGCAGGATGAGTGGCCCGATCGCGCGCGGGATGTCGGACGACTCGTCGTCGGATGTGATCTCGTCGGTCAGGTAAGGCACGTACCACAGCACACGGTCATTGCCGGCGATCATGCGAATCGCGACGCCGGCGTTGTCGTACTGGTCGAGATGGGCGTTGACGAGCATGTCGCCGCCCATCAGCACGATCTCCGGTCGGCTCGTCATCGCCGGCATGATGAGCACACTCGATGCAATCCCGTCGGTGAAGCATGCCACCGCACCGGGTTCGGTGGTGGTGTAGGCGATGGGTCCGTAGGTGGTGGCGTCGCCGGGGGCGATACCGGACGTGGTGCAGCCGGCGTAGACAGCACTGGTGGCCGAGCCGTACACGGCTGTGGCGTTCACTCCGAACGCGGCGAGATTGCCGGGCGGCCCGACCAGGACGATGCGACCCGCATTGGCTACCCGGTCGAGAAAGTGTTGCCGGGTACCGGGATTCAGCAACGACGCCGACGAAACCACCACGGTGGTGTCATAGTCGGGCCGATCCGCGTCGTCGAGTCCCTTGATGCCTCGCGCCACCTCGACATCCACACCGTGGTCGTCGATCACGGACACGAGCGCTTTGGTGCCGCCGGGGCCCGCGCCGGCGGGATCGAAAGGGTTGTCGGGAGACTCGGTGGCCAGGGAATTCAGCCCGGCACCCAGGAATGCCACGACGACAACCCCGACGACCACGACGACGATTCCGACGGCCAGCCAAATCCATCGGTCCAACGTCCTCTTCGGAGTCGACGACACAGGTGTGGTCACCGTCATCGAGGCACCGCGAATCGGTCATCGGCGACCTCGGTGTCGTCCTCGGGCCGGGTCGATGCGAGCTCGGATTCCAGTTCCAGTGCCCGGTGGGCCTGATCTCGAGAGGCGTGCCGATCGCCGTAGGCGATCGCGTCGAACAGATCGGCGCAGTCGCGCAGGCGGGTGGTGTGGTCGGGGAAGCGTCGCACGAGTCGTGTGGCGACCTCGTGGGCGGTCAACGAGGGTGCGTCGTCGAGCAGCCGGCGCTCGAATGCCCGCTGCGCCACTGCACGCATCGCGGCCACGACGCAGGCGTCGAAATCCCCGCCGTCGAGGGCTTCCCGAGCCTGCTCGCGTAACTGCTTGGCACTCATGGGTTCCGAGCCGAGTACCGATTGCGCGGTCTCGGTGTCGGTCGTCTTCTTCTTGGGAGTTCGACGAACGAACCGGGCGAGGTAGATGATGAGCCAGGTCGCGACGGCCGCGACCAGAACCCAGAAGATGATCGTGAGGGGCTGCGAGACGTCGCCGAGGCCGGTGAACGTGTTGGCGAACCACTCGAGAATGTTCTCACCGGCACGCTGCAACCAGTTGGGTTCCTTCGGCTGATACTCCTGTTTGGACAGCTCGTCCTTGGCCCATTCGCGGGCCTGCTCGTTGTCGGGGTCCAGCCCGGCCGCGAGGGCGATCATCGACCTTCTCCCCCTTTGGACGCCGGGTCGGCGCCGTGCCTGTGGGCCGAACCTACCAAATCCGCGACGGCCCGTCGGGAAGCGTCGTTCGCTCGAAGCATCTTTCTGACCGGCGGGCGGCGTGCTAGCGTCACGACTAGAACACGTTCTAATTTCGGAGGATGAACATGACCGTTGACCAGGCAGGGCTCGCGGAGAAGATCGACGCCGTGGTGGACTCCTACATCGAGTACCTGACGACCGGCACGGCCGAGCAGATCGCCGACCTCTACGCGGCGAACGCGACCGTCGAGGACCCGATCGGCGCGGACATCCGCGACACCCGTGAGCAGCTGATCGAGTTCTACTCGATCATCACCGGCATGGACGAGCGGACCGCGACCCTGAAGTGGAAGAAGGTCGCCGGCGACACCGCGGTCTTCGAGTTCACTCTCGTCACCGGCACCGCAGGAATGCGCTTCGAGATCACCCCGGTCGACATCATGGTGTTCGACGCCGACGGCAAGATCTCGACCATGCGCGCCGTCTGGCAGCAGTCGGATCTTAAGCAGCTCTGATCCGAGGAGTTAGGTGACCAGCCCCGCTGACCTGGGAAAACGCATCAGCGTGGTGCCCGCAAAATCTAGGGGAAGAACTTCTTCCCCGGGTTTCATAGTCGTCCGCTAGATATTCCTAGGGGACGACACCAAGGGTGGGGGAAGAAGTTTCTTCCCCCACTTTGTGTGCCACCCGCCCCCGACGACGACCCGCTGCCCGCTTCCACGATCGCCGCCGCAGACGGCGGGTGGGTCGCTGACTCGAAGAGTTCGGTGATTAGCGCTCTGACCTGCACATAAGCGTCCACCACCCCACCGCTCTCTGAGGTGCCCGAGGCGCCGGCCGAGGGATGCCTC
>NZ_JBEXMX010000026.1:0-61786 GCF_040610755.1 Gordonia sp. NPDC003585
CCGACGAGACCTCGTCACACACGACCAATAGACCAACCACAGGGGGTCAAAATTCAAACGTCGATAAGGGGTCAGATTTCAGCCGCCGTTGACAGGATGAGCCCTGGCAGCAATAAGAATGCATACCTGCGACCTAGTGCTCCCCGCGGACGCGGGGATGAGCCCAGGAAGTGACAGCGTGAACGGGCGACACGGGGGTGCTCCCCGCGGACGCGGGGATGAGCCCTCGGGTTCCCGACGCTGGCGCACGCTGTCGTCGTGCTCCCCGCGGACGCGGGGATGAGCCCGGTGTGGACAAGCTCCTCACGCTGTTCTCGCAGTGCTCCCCGCGGACGCGGGGATGAGCCCTTCGCCTGCCAAATCTGAGGCTTCCCCGGCGAGTGCTCCCCGCGGACGCGGGGATGAGCCCACCTCGATCCACGGGCCGATGTAGCCGCGGATGTGCTCCCCGCGGACGCGGGGATGAGCCCAAGGCTGAGCGCGAGAAGGCCGCACGGATCGAGTGCTCCCCGCGGACGCGGGGATGAGCCCAGCGGCGGCAACGAGGCGTCGGGTCTCTTCCAGTGCTCCCCGCGGACGCGGGGATGAGCCCACCCATCACGTCGGGATCTACTACGGAGTCCAGTGCTCCCCGCGGACGCGGGGATGAGCCCGGGTATACGGTCACCACGATCACGTCGACCACGTGCTCCCCGCGGACGCGGGGATGAGCCCGGTGGTAGGCCCGCCGCCAACCGAGCGAACGCGTGCTCCCCGCGGACGCGGGGATGAGCCCACGCCGAAGCATGTGACGGGAACACTTTCAGGGTGCTCCCCGCGGACGCGGGGATGAGCCCCAGTGGCGGCAGCCTGTGCCGCAGGCCACACAGTGCTCCCCGCGGACGCGGGGATGAGCCCATCGGCGGCGGCAAGTCGTCGTTCGGAAACTCGTGCTCCCGGCGGACGCGGGGATGAGCCCGGCGTTGGCGGGACAGCATGTCGGTGGTGATCGTGCTCCCCGCGGACGCGGGGATGAGCCCACGGGCGGATATGGATCGGGTGGCGCGGGAGTGTGCTCCCCGCGGACGCGGGGATGAGCCCGAGACGTTCCGCAACATCGTGAAAGCCACCTGGTGCTCCCCGCGGACGCGGGGATGAGCCCAAGGCTGGTGCGGGTTCGCAGGACGCGAACAAGTGCTCCCCGCGGACGCGGGGATGAGCCCTCCGGATGCACAATCCTGCGGTACCCCGACACGTGCTCCCCGCGGACGCGGGGATGAGCCCACCTCACCCTCGTACTGCACGACACGCGAGTCGTGCTCCCCGCGGACGCGGGGATGAGCCGCACGCGGCGACGCAGGACATGACTTCGAGTGCGTGCTCCCCGCGGACGCGGGGATGAGCCCCAGTCATCAAGGTCGGTGTCCGTCGAATCCACGTGCTCCCCGCGGACGCGGGGATGACACCAGTTTGTTTGATCGCCGCCGCACCGATGCTCGGTGCTCCCCGCGGACGCGGGGATGAGCCCTCGCGAACGGTGGTGCGTGATGGCCGGATTCAGTGCTCCCCGCGGACGCGGGGATGAGCCCGATGTCGAATGGCCAGTTCGAGGATGTGCAGGGTGCTCCCCGCGGACGCGGGGATGAGCCCAACTTCTGGTGCGACGGGGTGCGCATCTCCCAGTGTTCCCCGCGGACGCGGGGATGAGCCCATGGCCACGACGGGACGGTCCCGTTGTTGCCGTGCTCCCCGCGGACGCGGGGATGAGCCCTTCCCCGCCACCACCGCCGAACTCCACACCAGGTGCTCCCCGCGGACGCGGGGATGAGCCCGACCAGCTCACGGCGACGGGGGATACCGGCAAGTGCTCCCCGCGGACGCGGGGATGAGCCCCTGACACAGTTTCAGCGGCGACACGCCGCAAGGTGCTCCCCGCGGACGCGGGGATGAGCCCTCGGCCATGCGGCCCTCACCGTCGGGTAGCTTGTGCTCCCCGCGGACGCGGGGATGAGCCCAACAACGACTTCACCACGACGACGGAGCAGAAGTGCTCCCCGCGGACGCGGGGATGAGCCCGCTGCTGTAGCCGTGTTCGGCTGCGACCTCAGGTGCTCCCCGCGGACGCGGGGATGAGCCCATACGTTGGCCGCGCCGTTGCCGCCCCACTGCGTGCTCCCCGCGGACGCGGGGATGAGCCCTGGTGTGCGCTGACCACCCTGTTCGTCAACCTGTGCTCCCCGCGGACGCGGGGATGAGCCCCCTCACGTTGATCCGGCTCCTCACTCGAATGCGTGCTCCCCGCGGACGCGGGGATGAGCCCTGCTTGCGAGCGTGGCGGTCCAGGAAACCGTCGTGCTCCCCGCGGACGCGGGGATGAGCCCGCCTGCCCCGCCCCAGCGCCGATCGCCGCCAGGTGCTCCCCGCGGACGCGGGGATGAGCCACAGCCAGACGTGCAGCACGATCCTTTCGCGGAGGTGCTCCCGCGGACGCGGGGATGAGCCCGGTGACAGCGCAGCATCCAGCTGACCGCTGATGTGCTCCCCGCGGACGCGGGGATGAGCCCTGGAAAGAGCCGCCCACGGCCGAGTGAGTTCGGTGCTCGCCGCGGACGCGGGGATGAGCCCTCCAGGTCAGCTGCCGCTGGTCCTGTTCCCCGCGGACGCGGGGATGGGCCCGTCGCGAGCTGCGACAGCCCGTACCGGATGGCGTGCTCCCCGGGGACGCGGGGATGAGCCCGACCGCTTCAACACGTGGGTCGCCGGCCACTAGTTCAACGACCCGGTGAAGGTCACCCGCTCGGCGCTGCAGAACGCTGCGTCGATCGCGGCTCTGTTCCTCACCACCGAGGCCGTCGTCGCCGACAAGCCGGAGAAGAACCCCGCCCCCGCATTGCCGGGTGGCGACGAGATGGGCGGAATGGGCTTCTGATCTCGTCTCCGACGAGGATGGGCTTCTGATCTCGTCTCCGACGAGGATGGGCTTCTGAGTCCAAACCCCGTTTCGTATTGAACAACCGAAGGCCGGTCACCCCACGAGGGTGGCCGGCCTTCGGCCTTCGCATCGGCCGTGGAAGCCCATGCTTTGCCTCGTGCCGTGTCGAGAGCGCGTTTTGTGCCGAATCACGGTTGCTCCGGCGCCACGGCGCGTCGGTCGCGCCGACGCATGGGCAGACTGGAGGGTGTGACGATGACGCCCGCCCCGAGTCCTGTTCCGACACTGCCCAACCTGCGTGATCTCGGTGGCTGGTCCACCTCTCACGGCCGGAATGTGCGCGGTGGCCTGATCTACCGTTCGACCGACTTCTCGTTCATGGCGTCCATTGACCTCCCGCGTTTCGAGTCGCTCGGTGTGAAGACGATCTACGACCTGCGGTCGGCCACCGAACGCAAGGCTCTTCCCGATCCCGACCTGCCCGGCGTCGCCGATCTGCACCTTGACGTGCTCGCCGACGCGGCATAGCCCTCCCGGGCAATCTGCAGCACTTCCTCTCCGATCCCGCCACGGTCGCCACGGTCACCAAGGAGCTGTCGGGCGATGAGGCCAAGAAGATGATCAGGGACACTTATCGCGAGCTGGTGTCGATGCCCAGCGCACGTACGGCGTATCAAGCTTTCTACCGTGGCCTCCTCGGCGAACGACAATCGCCGTCGATGTTCCACTGCACCACTGGCAAGGACCGCACGGGATGGGCTGCGGCGTCCTTGCTCACCTTGCTGGGTGTGGCGAAAGACGATGTGTACGAGGATTATCTCCTCACCAACGATCGGCTCGTGCCCGCACTCAAACCCGTCTTCGACCGCTTCGGTGCCGCGGGAGGCAACCCCGATCTGCTGATTCCGGTGCTGGGAGTCGATGCGAGCTACCTCGACACCGCCTTCGCCGAGGTCGACAAGGCGTTCGGCGGTATCGAGGGTTATTTTGCCGACGCACTCGGCCTCGACTCCCACGAACAGCAGCGTCTACGAGATATCTACCTCGAGGACTGAAACTCTGGGCCGGGCCGAGGATGAGTCCTGCGTCAACGGTGACGGCCGACACGCGCCACAATGGTCACCGTGACCGAGCAGATCGATAGACCAGCGCTGACCGATGTCGCCAACTTTCGCGATGTCGGCGGTTGGGGTACCCGCGACGGACGACGTGTCGTCACCGGACGGCTGTTCCGGTCCGCCGCCCTCGACAAGGCGTCGGATTCCGACCGCACCTACCTCGCTGGTCTGGGTCTGCAGACCATCGCTGATCTGCGTTCGGTCGCCGAGGCCGACGCCGCTCCCGATCCGGTGATCGGCGATGCGCGCGCGGTGCTGCTCGACGTCCTCGCCGACGCCGCCGAGGTCGCCGTCCCGGCGCACCTCGACGTCCTGATCGCCGACCCCGAGGCGGTGGCGAAGGCCAACGAACGTCTCGCCGACGGCAGCGGCGTCGAGCACATGATCAGCTCTTATCGGGGTTTGGTGAACCTCCCGAGCGCCAAGCGTGGCTATCGTGAGTTCTTCACCGGCCTGCTCGACGGCACGCCGACGCTCTTCCACTGCACCGCGGGCAAGGACCGAACCGGTTGGGCGGCAGCATCTTTCCTCACCCTGATGGGTGTCGACCGTGATGATGTGTACCGCGACTATCTGCTGACCAACGACTTGTTCCTGCCGGCAATGTCGTCGGTGTTCGACAGCTTCGAGGCGGCCGGCGGCGACGCCGACCTCCTACGCCCCCTTCTCGGTGTGACGGCCACCTACCTCAACGTCGCATTCGACGAGGTGGCGATTCAATACGGCACCATCGACGACTACTTCGGCGAGGCCCTCGGCATCGACGCCGACGCGCGAGACCAGTTGCGTGAGCACTACGTGGTCAACTGACTCGAAGAGTTGTGCTGTTCCCGACTTGCCGACCCTCGAAGGCGCTGGTGAGAAACCGATCTCGTCTCGCACCAGGGCTACGAGGCTCGCAGGCTCGCATCTCGGCTGGCGGTGGGGCTTCGAGTTCTTGGGCGCTGACTGGATGAACTCTGCGCGCTGCGCGCGGCGCCGGTCTCCGCGTCTGAAATGATCTCCGCATGACCAGAACGCCCGGCCAGTCGATCGCTCTGTCGACCCTCCCGAACCTCCGAGATCTGGGTGGTTGGCGAACAACCGACGGTCGGTGGGTGCGGGAGGGATTGGTGTTTCGGTCGACCGATCTCAACCACCTCAATGACGACGATGTGTCAGCGCTCGAGCAGCTGGGTCTGCGCACCGTCTACGACCTGCGCACGCTGGCCGAGCGCACAGCCGAGCCGGACGTCTGCATCCCGTCGGCGAACGAGGTGGTTCTCGACGTCCTCGCCGACGCGGCGGCGGCGCTGCCGGCCAACCTCGTCACGATCTTCACCGACCCGGCGCAGGTGGCGAAGGCCGGCAAGTACCTCGAAGACGGTGAGGCGCTGGCGATCATCTCCGGCACCTACCGCGAGCTGATCACGCTACCCAGCGCGATGACGTCATATCGGCGCTTCTTCCGTGGTCTGCTCGGCGAGGACGACACGCCGGCGCTGTTCCACTGCACCACCGGCAAAGACCGCACGGGATGGGCCGCGGCATCGTTCCTGACCTTGATGGGCGTACCGAGCGACGATGTGTTCCGCGACTATCTGCTGACCAACGAGCAGCTGATCCCCGCCCTGAAGCCCGTATTCGACGCCTTCGCCGCGGCCGGTGGGAACCCCGACGATCTCCGGCCGGTGCTGGGTGTCGAGCGGAAGTATCTGGAGTCGGCCTTTGATGAGGTCGACAAGCGCTTCGGCAGTATCGACGATTACTTCGCCGAGGGTCTGGGTGTCGGCCTCGAAGAGCAGGATGCGTTGCGGCACAAGTATCTTGACCCAGATTTCAGTACCCGATGACCGGCACACTCGACGAGGGCGACGAGTTCGCCGGCTATCGGGTCGTCCGGCGGCTCGGTGTCGGCGGGATGGGTGAGGTGTACCTGGCCACCCACCCACGCTTGCCGCGCCAGGATGCACTGAAGGTGCTCGCACCCATGTACCACATGACGCACAGTTCCGCGAGCGCTTCGGTCGCGAAGCCGACGTCGCGTCAACTCTGTTGCATCCCAATATTGTTCCGCTGTACGACCGCGGGGAGCATCGCGAGCGGCTGTGGATCTCCATGGCCTATATCGACGGCTCGGACGTCGCAGCGCTCGCGGCCGATGTACCTGGCCGGATTCTGCCCGACGACCTGGTGATCGACGTGGCGGTCTCGGTCGCCGACGCGCTCGACCACGCCCACGAGAACGGACTGCTGCACCGTGACGTGAAACCCGGGAACATCCTTGTCGGTCAGGGCCGACGGCGACGGGTCTATCTAGCCGACTTCGGGATCGCCAAGCCGCAGGACTCTGGTTCGGCACTGACGTCGACCGGCGCGTTTGTCGGGAGCCTGGCCTATTGTGCACCCGAGCAGGCAGCCGCGGAACCGCTCACCGGTGCCGCCGACCAGTATCAGCTGGCGTGCACCATATTCGAGATGCTCGTCGGAGCACCACCCTATTCGGGCCCCAATCTGGTTGCGGTGCTTCACCATCACCTCACTTCGCCGGTTCCGTCGCCCCGGTCTCGTCGGCCGGCGCTGCCGCCGGAGCTCGATGCAGTCTTCTCCCGTGCGTTGGCAAAGACACCGTCGCAGCGCTACCTCCGCTGTGCGGACTTCGCGGACGATCTTGTCGCCGCGCTCACGGGCCGCTGGACGGAAGCCATCGGACCGGCACCCGTCCCGACTGCGCCGACGCCACATCCGCCCGCCGAGGTTTGGCGGCAGTCGACTGTGGTTGGACCAGTCGCGCAGCAGCCACTCGCCTTTGCGTCCACGAACGTGCAGGCGCCGATCCCGCCGGTGATCGGCTCACCGATTGCGTGGACCGGGAACCCGCATCCGCCCGAGCATCTGCGTGGGCTGGCCTGCGGTGCCTACTTTGCGTTGTCATCGACCGACGACCCGGTCGATGAACTGCTCGTCACCGGCAGCAAGTGCAACCTCCGCAAGCAGCTGCGTGAGACCTGGGGCATCATCGACGGCGAATCCGCCGAGGAGACAATCGAACTGTTGATGCTCGGTCTGGATGCGCCGGACTACGATCCGGTGCTGGCTGCCATCCGGTCGCGGGGGAGTTTCGGCCGCGACCGCATCGTGCACGACTTCCCGGCGCTCAATCCGTCCGTGCTCGACACCTGCCTGAGCATCGTCGGCTACACGCAGGGACGACCCGACGTCCTACCCGGAAGCGTTGCTGCGTGGGACATCTCGAGACTGGTGATCCTCGTGCGTTACTCCGCGTACCTGGAATTCCTGCACCCGTACCGGGCGTGGGAGGTCATCCTCGAGGCCGGGCGGAAGGCCGCGCAGGTGTATCCGGATTGGCGCGAGTACGCGGCCGGACTCGAATGGGGACGCGCATTCACCGTCGCGGAGGGGGACGACCGTCCGGTGCGTGCCGCCGAAGCGTCGTTCGCCGAGACCCGGCCGACGATCCTGCAGCTGGTGATGGATCCGACCAGTCCGTGGTGCCGTCTTCCACTGCGCTGACGTGATCATTCGTTGTAGCGCAACCCTTTTGCACGTACTGAAACAAAGGGGTGGTCGAGTCGCCAACTCTCGTGTACTCTCGAACGTGAGTTCGAGTGGTCCGGATTCGGGGGTGAGCATGGATCAGCAGATCGACCAAGCGGCGGGGTCGTCGTTGTCGGAGGTTCCCGGTGTGCTCGCCGAGATCGACGGGTTGCTGGATCGGTTGGCGGCTGCGGATCTGACTCGCTGTTCGGATGCCGAGTTGGTGGCCGTTGCGCAGGCGCAGGAGCGTGCGATCAATCGGATGACGTTTCAAGGTAATCGGCAGGTGCTGGAGCTGTCGGATCGGAATGTGCCCCGCGCGATGGGGTTTCGTAGTCTGACCAACTTCCTGAATGTCGAGTTGCGGGTGTCGGACCCGGCACGACGCAAAGATCAGATGGCCGCGACCGGCCGGTTCCGGGAATTCGATGGGCAGCTCAAGGAGCCGAAGTATCCGACGCTGGCGACCGCATTCGCCGACGGGCTGGTGGGGCCCGGCCACGTGCGTAAGACCGCGGAGATGTTGGATGCCATCCCGCACAAGGTTTCCCATGACAAGCAGGTCGCCGCGGAAGCGACGCTGGCCGGGTTGGCTGCCGAGCACACGCCCGACGAGATCAACGCGTTGGGGCAACGCCTGCTGGCGCACCTGGATCCGGACGGGGAACTGTCCGATGACGCCGACCGTAAACGGCAACGCAATCTGTGGCTGAATCGGCAGAACGCGCAACAGATGTCGAAGCTGACCGCGCACCTTGATCCGGAAACCCGGGCGCTGGTGGACATGTTGTTGGCGGTGTGGGCCAAACCCGGTCTCAACAACCCCACCGATCCCGACTCGCCCAGTGGTGCCGAAGATGACGCCGACCCCGAGAAGTTGAAAGCAGCCGCCGCGCGTGATGGGCGGTCGCAGGCCCAACGCAATCATGATGCGCTCTCGGCGTTGCTGAAAGCAGTGTTCACAGACGGTGTGCTGGGCAAAACCCATCGCGGGTTGCCGGTGCAGCTGATCATCAAGGTGCAACTCGAGGATCTGGTCGCCAAGGCCGGGTTCGGTACGACGGCGACCGGGTCGTTGGTGCCGATGGCCGATGTGGTGCGGTTGGCGGCCGAGGCCGACCAGTATTTGGCGGTGTTCGCCGACAGCATTCCCCTGGCCCTGTATGAGGGCCGGTCCAAGCGGTGCGCGACCCTGGCGCAGCGGTTGATGTCGTTTGCCCGTGAGGACGGGGAGGTGTGTTCGGCGCCGGGCTGTGATCAGCCGGCCACGCACGTGGAAATGCATCATGCGCACCGTGATTGGGCCGAGGGTGGGCGCACCGACATCGTCGACCTCGCACCTGCGTGTCCGAAGCACAATCGGATGGTCAGTGATCGGCTCGGGGATTACACCACCGGGGTGTATCGCAGCGGCGAGTTGGTCGGACGCACCTGGTGGCGGCGTAACCACCGACCCGGGGCGCCACCCAATCCGGCGCGCGTGAACCGGCGCCCCGACATCCGGGCACTGTTCGACCAACAACTCGAGAAGGCGCGCGGCCGAATCCACCACACCGAACCCGACCCGCCAGCGTCGGCCACATACCAACTCACCGAGACCATCCCACCACCGGTCTCGGCGGTAGAAGCACGCCTGGCCCTGAACCTCGTCCAGAACCTCCTCTGAAGAGGGGAGGCGACTAGGCTCCGATCATGAGCGCAGACACCGTCGCAGGCCGCCACGTCACCTCGTTGGTCCGTGCCTTTCTCAACTCGCCGCTGGCCGGACTGGCGCCATGGATCGTCATGTCGGTGTTCACCGGTCCGGGCCGGTACGAGGAAGCGGTCTCGGCGGCGCTCGGCCTTGCGATTCTCGTCGTGTTCGCCAATTGGCGGCTCGGGAACACCATCAAACTTCTCGAGTGGTTCGACACCGCGTTCTTCGCGGTTCTCGCAGCGATCGGGTTGTTCGCTTCGAAGGGGACCATCGAGTGGCTGGAACTGTGGGGCGGCGAGATCGCCAACGTCGCGCTGGTCTGCTTCGCGTTGGGATCGATCGTGATCCGACGCCCGTTCACGCTGGAATACGCACGCGAACAAGTGGATTCGGAGTTCTGGGAGCAGCCGCTGTTCATCCGGACCAACTACGTGATCACCTGGGCGTGGGTTGCGGCGTTCGCTGTTTCCGCGATCGCCGGCGCGATCGGTGACGCGGTGCTCGACGACTCGGGGAACTTCTGGACCGGGTGGATCGTGTAGATCGGAGCCACCGTGTTCGCGATCGCCTTCACCGAGTTCTACCCCGACTACGGCCCCAATCGTGCGCTGGCGAAACAGGGCATCGAGACCGATCCACCGGCTTCGCTGGCGCGTCTGTTCGACTGGGTGCCGGTGTTCGTCCTGATCGTGGGGATCATCGGGTTGGTCACCGATTCGACGTCGACGACCCTCGGCGTCACCTTGATCGTCGTGGGTGCCGTCGGGATCGGCGCGATGCGGCGATTCTTCCCGCCGCAGCGTTCCGCTCCCGCCGACTGACGCTCAGCGGAAGACGATGCACGTCGTCGTGCCGTGCGCGACGAGCTTGCCGTCGTCGGAGAACACCTTGCCCTCCGCCGTGGCGGTCTTGCGGCCGGCGTGGATCACCGTGCCGACCGCGGTCAGTTCGCCGGCGTCGACGGCGACCGACCGGATGTAGTTGATCTTGAGTTCCAGGGTCGTGTAGCCGACCCCGGCCGGGAGAGTGGTGTGCACCGCGCAGCCCATGACCGAATCGAGCAGGGTCGCGCAGACGCCGCCATGCACGGTTCCGAGCGGGTTGGCGAAGTCGGGTTTGGGTGTGACCGCAAAACTCACGTCGCCCTCGTCGATGCGCACCGGCCGCATACCGAGCAGGCGTCCGATGCTCGGGTGATCGTCGCGATGCGGGTTGTCGCGCCACGCCCGGAGTAACTCGAGTCCGGACAGTTGCAGCGGGTCGTTTCTGGTCTCAGCTGTGGTCATGACTATGTATGCTTGCATAGAGACGGCCGATTATGAAGACCTACATAGGAGAGACGGTATGGCGTCACATTCCGCTGCGTCGGTGACGCAGGGCTCCGAGGCGCGCGGACCGCGCGAACGGATGGTGATCCACGCCGCCGATCTGATCGGCCGCGACGGGGTGGCGGCAACATCCATCGGCGACGTCATCGCCGCCAGTTCGGCGCCGCGCGGTTCGATCTACCACCACTTTCCGGGCGGCAAGACCCAGCTCATGACGGAAGCCGTGCGTTACGCAGGCGACTTCATCGCCGACCGACTCGGGACCCTGCGCTCGCATACCGCCGCCGACGCGGTCACCGACATCGGCGACGTGTGGCGGCGCATGCTCATCAACAGCGACTACCAATTCGGTTGCCCGGTGCTCGCCGGAGGCCTGGCCCGCCGCACCGAACCTCAGGTCGCCGACGTGGCCGAGGAAGTCCTCACACAGTGGACCAAGCTGGTGGCATCGCGGCTCGTCGTCGAGGGGGTTGACGTGGACCGGGCGGGCTCGCTCGCGAACCTCATCGTCGCGGCCATCGAGGGGGCGGTCGGCCTCTGTCAGACGCAGCGCAGCGTCGAACCCCTCGACAACGTCATTCGCGAACTGGCACTGCTGACCCAAAGCGTCGCCACCGCCTGATGGCGTCCGCCCCAGCGGATTTCGTTCACGAACCTGCATTTGTGCAGGTCGATTCATGCTTCGGTGTTCAACTGTCGTGCCGGTCGTAGTAGGTTCTTCCCTCAAGTGAGGCGCCCGTCGGGGGTCGGCGTTGCTTCGATGGTGCTTGTGCGGGCAAGTGGCCCGCCCGAACGGTTGGGGAGTGTGAGAGATGACGCCGGTGTTCATGCAGGCACTGGGGTCTGACTTCGACCGCTTGCACCCGAACCTGGCGTGGCGGTACAGCATCGACTCGACATCCGGGGTAGCGCTGATGGCCACCGGAATCATGGAATCGATCTACGTGAGTTCGGCGGTGCCGTCGCCGCTGTTGCGCCACTACGGAAATCGAGCAGCGCTACCGCGTCGGTCGAGCCGGATGGTGCCGTTCCGCGAGTCGCACTACTGCTACCAGGACGAACTGAAGCGTGAGAGTCTGGCGATCCTGCGGACGTTCGACTACTCGTCCGGACCGCACCGATTCAACTCGGTCAAGGTGTTCGCCAAGAATGGCGTCATCCGCGATCACTTCGGCGACGGACCCGAACTGCTGACCGATCTCGAGGTGTCGGTGAACTCCCGGGGCGATCTCCTGTTGGAGAGCGGCCCGCTGCACTGGCTCGGCAAGGGGCCAAAGCTGGGCATGCGCCGCCTGTTCGACGCCCGGATGAAGTACATGGAGGGTTGGGACGAGCGCAACGACCGGTTCCGGTGCGACGCCACCGTGCGCGCGCCGATGTTCGGCGAGATCTTCCATCTCCGTGGATGGTTCACCGCGAGCGACCAACTCTGCTCACTCCAGGAGATCCCCGACGAGGCATGGACCGAACGCCTCGTCGATCGCGATACCTGAGTCGACGCGGTGGTTCCCTGCAACCGCTCGACGGCGCCGAGGTAGGTTCACCTCATGGCTGTCTCCGCGAAAATCGAATTCGACGTCGCCGCACCCCCGTCGGTGGTCATGGAAGTTCTGATGGACATCGAGTCCCTCCCGGACTGGTCCGGGCCGCACCGGGAAGCGGAGATCCTCACCGAGCATGAGGACGGCACACCGGACACCGTCCGGATGGTGGTCACCGCTGCCGGGATCTCCGACGAGCAGCGCTGCAATTACGAGTGGACCGACACCACGTGCGAGTGGCACCTCATCGAGTCGAATCAGCTGAGTCAGCAGCACGGCAAGTACACCGTCACCGAGAACGGCGACGGTGCCCACGTGGAATTCGTCCTCGAAGTGGATCTGAAGATCAAGCTGCCCGGCCTGATCGTGAAGCGCGCGCAGAAGATGGCCGTCGACACCGCCAAGAAGGGGCTGACCGCCGAAGCTCAGCGACGCGCGGCCGACTGACCTTCCGCCACCCAACGGCCACGACGAGACCCCGGTGACGGGTGTGGCGCGGTGTTGCGGATCCGTGACTAGGCTGCGTCCCCGTCGGGTCTTGTCTCCGGCGTACTGGCGGGTACCCTGGCGTCCAACCGCAAAACCCCGACCCCCGCATTGGAGCCAAATAAATTGCGAATCAACAGGATTGCAGCCCGAGTCACTGTCGCCGTCATCGGTGGAGCCGGTCTGGTGTGGCTGGCCGGGATCAGTGGCGGACAGGCTGGAGCGGCCACCTGTAATGCGGCGAACGGGCAGCAGGTCGAGCGGGTCCACGGCACGAGCGGGTGCGGCGCGAAGGCCGGACCTGGGTCGGCGGCAAGTGCCGAGGAGCGTAGTTCGGGCGGCACCGCCGTCGCCGTGGCGGCCAACCGAGGTCATGCGCGGGCACTGAACCTGCAACCCGGGTCGTCGGCCCTCGCCGGTGCCAACACGGGCGGCAACGCCTTCGCCGTGACGACCGGACCCAAGGGGCTGTCGGTGGCGCAGGCGCGTCAGGGCGGCAACGCCATCGCGATCGGCGGGTGGGGCGGCCAGGCCTACGCCGGTCCCGCCGGTGCGGCCTGCTCGGGCGGATTCGCGGCCGCCGCCGACACCACGACCGGCAAGGTGTGCCTGCACGCGGGGTCCATCGACTACCGCAATTGACCTCGTGAGGGGTGAACTCGGTAACGCACGCCGCCGAGTTCACCCCTTCGCAATGTGTCGTTCGATGGCTCGACCTATCGTTGAGTGGTGACCGAGTTACACGACCTGGATCAGATCGGCCCCGACTTCAGCGTGCTCAATGGCAGGGAAGCGCTGCAGCAACTCGTCGACCTCCACGACACGACGCAATTCACCGTCAACGACGATGACGACGACGACCCCGTGCTCCTGACGCTTCCCGAGCGCAACGTCGTCGACACGTGGCGGCAGGACTACCCGTACGACGAGCGGATGAGCCGCCGCGAGTACGAGGTGACCAAGCGGCGCCTGCAGATCGAGCTGCTCAAACTGCAGAAGTGGTCCAAGCAGAACGGCCAGCGGCACCTGCTCGTCTTCGAAGGACGGGACGCCGCCGGCAAGGGCGGCACGATCAAACGCTTCAACGAACACCTCAACCCTCGTGGCGCGCGTGTGGTCGCCCTGGAAAAGCCCAGCGCACGCGAGTCCACCGAGTGGTATTTCCAGCGCTACGTCCAGCACCTTCCGGCCGGCGGCGAGATGGTGTTCTTCGACCGATCCTGGTACAACCGCGCCGGCGTCGAGCGGGTCATGGGTTTCTGTACACCCGAGCAATACGACCAGTTCATGACGCAGGTGCCGGCCTTCGAGAAGATGCTCGTCGACGACGGGATCAACCTGGTCAAGTTCTGGTTCTCGGTGACCCCGCTCGAACAGCGCACCCGATTCGCGATCCGGCAGATCGACCCGGTCCGGCAGTGGAAACTGTCGCCGATGGATCTCGCCTCCCTGGACAAGTGGAACTCCTACAGCGAGGCCAAGGAGGCGATGTTCGCCATCACCGACACCGACCACGCGCCGTGGACGGTGGTCAAGAGCAACGACAAGAAGCGCGCGCGGATCAACGCCATGCGCCACGTGCTCAGTCTGTTCGACTACGAGGGCAAGAACACGGAGCTGGTGGGTGCACCCGACCCCTTGATCGTCGGGCGCGCACGCGACGTCGTCGGGGAGTAACTGCCGGGTGCGATCGGTCCGACGCGCGTCGGTAGCCTCGTGTCGTGCGTAGCTTTCTCAGCGGTTTGCTGACCTTGATCGCGATGGTCGCGTGTGTGTTGGCAGTACCGACGATGTGGATCTCCGAACGACTCGTCGACCAGGACGGGTTCGTGTCGGTGGTGAGTCCGATGTCGACCGACGAGCATGTCAAGGACTTCCTGGCCGACCGGATCACCGAGCAGGCGGTGGCCCGGGCCGATCAGCTCAACACCGACGTCCTGAACGCACCGATAGAGGCATTGGTCCGACCGGTCGCGCAGCGATACACCGACAGCCCCGGTTTCCAGGCTGATTTCGTCAGCCTTGTGCGGCAGCAGCATTCCTGGCTGTTCGACGAACCCGCACCGGGCACCGATACGCAGGTGATGCGCGTCGACATCACGCCGATGGTGAATCGTGTGATCAGCCAAGTCATTCCGGGTGCACAACCACTCGCCGGGCCGATCGAGGTGGAACTGGTCAACCGCGAGAACGGGCTCGAGGCCGGGCAGTATCACCGTGTCGGCCAACAGATCACGACGCTCGGCTGGTCCTCGACCATCGTTGCGGCCGTCGCCGCACTGCTGGCGCTGCTCGTGGCGCGACGACGCGGAACCGTGCTCGCCTGGCTCGGCATCGGACTGATGCTGTCGTGTGCGGCCGCATGGGCGGCGGGAACCTACCTGGCCGACCAGGCCCGCGATCGGGTGTCGACGGCAGCGGAGACGACGCGCGATGTCGCGGAACTTTTCATCGACCGTTGCGCCGACGACCTCACGCAATTTGCGCTGATCGTGGGCGGCGTCGGACTGGGCGTGGTGGTGCTCGGCATCGTCGTGCGACTGGTGCTCCCGGGCGGGCGTTAGGCCTCAGCGCAGAATGCGGGCCAGGAAGGGCGTCGAATCCGGCATCGATGCGAGGACGGCGCTGGAGTGGTCGTCCTCGGGGTACACGTGCAGGGTGACCGGCTGACCGTTGGCCTTCATCTGGGCATACAGCGAGAGTGCCGATGGCGCCGGGACATCCACGTCCCGAAGTCCCTGACCGAGGAAAATGGGACGGTCGTAGCCCTTGTACGGGGTGGCCATGTAGGTGTGTAGAGCCGCCGACAGACCGGGAATCGACAGCAGGGGCCTGGTGAACCACGTACGCACGTCGTCGCCGGCGAGGGACTTCTTCAGGATCGGATAGCAGGTGGACCGACCCTGCGCCAGTCGCTCGATTCCCTTGCGGCTCATGACCGATGCGACGCGGAGGTCCGGCCGGGTCTCGTTGAATCCGGCCAGGATGTACGCGGTGTAGGCGTTGAGCCCGCCGGGCAGCGTCACCGGCGGAACGAGCGGGCCGAGATTCTGATACAGGTACTCGAGATTGGCCGGGATGCCCGTGGCGACCACCCCGCGGTAGTCCAGACCGGTGCCGCGGCTGAAGCTTGTCGCGTACCGGGCGCCGTTGAGCGCGGCGGCCGCTCCTTGCGACTGTCCGATGATCGCCCACCGCTTGGCGAGTGGGAGACGCATCTGATGGCTGGCGACCACGACGTCGACGATCGCGTGCGCCGCGGTCACTCCGTTCAGATAGGCCATCAGGCCCGGCGTGCCCAGCCCGACGTAGTCGGCGGCGACCACCGCGTAGCCCTGCTGCAACCAGTGCCCGAGGTACTTCTGGTCCCGGGCACTTCGTGGAAACGCCGACGGGGTGCACGCGTCGGCCATTCCGACGGTGCCATGTGCCCAGGAGATCACCGGCCAGCCGCCGCGCGGCGGTGTCCCGGGCGGCAGGAACACGGCTCCGGTGGACGAGGCCATGCGGCGATGCTGGTTCAGCGACGAGAACTGGATGCGATAGGCGTTGCCCGCGCCCGGAATCGAGAGTGCGGGGTCCAACGGAACGGACGCCAGGAGGACGCCACCGCGTGCCGGCAGCGGTCCGCGGAAGTCGGTCACGTTCAAGCCCGACCAGTTCGGGGCACCCACCGAGACCTCGTCGTCCGCGCGGGCCACGCCGGGCCCGGCAGCCGGCATGCCGAGGATGAGCAGGGCCGCCACGGCTGGGCACAGGCGGCGGAACAGGGCGCGAGATACCGGCAACATGATCGGTGAGCCTAGATGCGCGTGCCGGTGGATTCGGTCTCGCTTCGACGATCTGGCACTGGACTGTGCGCAACATGTCACGACACCGACCACAGTGGGACACTGACACAAGGTCGTCGACGAGAGGTGTTTGTATGGTTCGCGCGCAGCGCCACGCACTCCGTGCGACGTGGGGTGTGCTCGCGTCGGCGCCGCTGACCTGTGGTTGGCTCGCGATCCTGCTGGTGACCACCATCATCGGGCGCACTGTGAGCCCGGCAGAGCTCGACCGGATTCTCGGTGAGCGGTCCACCAACCTGCACAACCTGACCACCGACCCCGTGCATGTGCTGTTCACCAGTCTGTTCTGGATCGACGGCGCGTTCTGGCTTCCGTACCTGGTGTCGTTCTGCGTCTTTCACATCCCCGCGGAGCGCTGGCTGGGGTCCCTACGGTGGCTGGCGGTCGGACTGAGCGCGCACATCCTGGCGACCTTCGTCAGTGAGGGGTTGCTCGGTCTCGCCATCCACGATGGCGTGGCCGACGAGTCGATGGTCAACGTGCTCGACGTCGGCGTGAGCTATTTCCTCGCGGGCATCGTCGGTGTGTTGACCTACCGCATCGCACGTCCGTGGTGCTGGGTGTATCTCGGCGGCGTACTCGCGGTCTACGGTCTCCCGCTGATCGTGGCCTTCGACTTCACCGCGATCGGTCACTTCACATCGGTGCTCATCGGCCTGGCCTGGTACCCGATGGCACGACGACGTGGCGTGCCGCCGTGGAATCCGAAAGTCACTCTCAGTCGTGTCACCCGATGGTGCGCCACAGGAATTCGTAGGCGAGCGCGGACTTGAACGCCGCCTGCTTGTTGTCCGCCGCGCCGCCGTGCCCGCCCTCGATGTTCTCGTAGTACTGCACGGCGTGCCCGGTCTCCTCGAGGCGTGCCACCAGTTTTCGGGCGTGCCCCGGATGGACGCGATCGTCGCGGGTGGACGTCGTGACCAGGATCGGCGGGTAGGTGACGTCGGCGCTGATGTTCTGATACGGCGAGAACGGCTTCATGAACGCCCACTGCTCGGGATCGTCGGGATCGCCGTACTCGGCCATCCACGATGCTCCCGCGAGCAGTAGGTGATAGCGCCGCATGTCGATCAGCGGCACCTGGCACACCAGCGCTCCGAACAGCTCCGGATATCGGGTCAGCATCACTCCCATGAGAAGCCCACCGTTGGAACCACCTTGCGCGGCAAGCTGCTTCGGCGTCGTGAGACCGGAGTCGACGAGAGCGCGCGCCACCGCCGCAAAGTCCTCGTACACCTTGTGTCGGCCGGCCTTCTGCGCCTGGGTGTGCCACGACGGACCGTACTCGCCGCCACCCCGGATGTTGGCGATGACGTAGATGCCGCCGCGCGCGATCCAGCTCTGCCCGGCGATCGCCAGATAACCTGGCGTCAGGGCGTTCTCGAATCCGCCGTAGCCGTAGAGCAGCGTCGGCCCGCTGCTGGTGCCATTCCTGCGCACCACAAAGTAGGGGACCTGCGTTCCGTCGTCGGAGGTGGCGAAATGCTGTTCGGCACTGATGTTCTCGGCGTCGAAGAACTCCGGACTGTGTTTGATGACGGTTGCGTCCACGCCACTGTCGCCGTGCAGCAGACTCGGCGGATCGGTGAATGACGTTGCCGACCAGAAGACCTCGTCGCTCTCGTCGGGGTCGGTGTCGAGGACCGAGATGGTGGCGAGCTCGGGAAGTCCGGGCTGCGGCACGGTTTCCCAGTCGCCGACGCTGCGCACCTCGACCCGCGTGTGGACGTCGTGCAGCGTCACGATGATGAGATGTGAACGGGTGAAGGAATAGTCGACCAGACTCGTGTGCGCGTCCGGGGTGAACAGGACCGTCGCGTCGCGGCCGCCGGCCTGGTAGCGCGGATAGTCGAAGACGAGCAGCGTTCCCGGTGCATGGGTCACGTCGCCGACGGACCACTCCGACCGGGTCAGCACCAGCAGCCAGTCCCGGTGCACCCCCGCGTGTGCGTCGGTCGGCACATCCACCAATTCTTGCGTGTCGTCCGATAATTGGTACAGCAGCGAGTTGAAGAAGTCGGTGGCCCGGCTCACGAAATGACGCTCGAACCCCGGGGTGTCGTCGTACACCGCCCGGATCGACACGTCACCGGTCTCCCCGGCGAAGACCGTCACGGCGTCCTCGAGCGGGGTGCCGCGGGACCAGCGCTTGACGATGCGTGGGTACCCGGAGTCGGTCAGTGCCTTGCGGCCATCCGGCTGGACCCCGAAATCGGTTCCGACATAGACGGAATCGCGATCAATCCACCCCACGCTGGATTTGTTCTCGGGGAGCCCGAAGCCGTCGGCGACCCAGGTGCGAGTGGTCAGGTCGAATTCTCGGACGACGGTGGCGTCGGCGCCGCCGCGAGACAGTGAGATGAGTGCCCGATCGTAGTGGGGCCGTAATGCCGTGGCGCCGGCCCATACCCAGTTCTCGTCTTCGTCGCGGGCCAACTCGTCGACGTCGATGAGCACGTCCCAGTCCGGTGTGTCGGTGACGTAGGACTCGAGCGTGGTGCGGCGCCAGAGACCGCGCGGGTTGGCGGCGTCCTTCCAGAAGTTGTAGAGGTACTCGCCGCGGCGTCGGACGTAGGGGATTCGGTCGTCGGTGTCGAGGGCCGCGAGGGTCTGCGATTCCATCTCGCGGAACCGGTCGGACGACGTCAGTTCGTCGACCGTCGGCTGGTTGTGTTCACGCACCCAGGCGAGTGCGTCGTCGCCGGTCACGTCCTCGAGCCAGAGGTAGGGGTCGGGCGGCGTCGTGCCGTCGTGCTGCGTCATGGCATTCAACCTACGTGGGCTCGCTCGACCGCGTCATTTGGCCTGTTCAAACCGCATACGTGCAGGTCATGCGTCCGGTAACCTGCCGAGCGAGGGTCGGAGATCTCAGGAGGGCGTCATGTTGGCCGTAATCCGTCCGAGAACCCGACATCGACGGCGCTGGCCGCTGGTCGCGACCAGCGTGCTCGCCGTCGCCGTGCTGGCAGCGGCCTGCGACTCCGGTTCCACGTCGTCGCCCAGCAGTTCCGCGGTCCCGGCGTCGGAGGAGAATCCCAACGCCCAGGTCGAGGGTGCGCTGCCGGACAACGCGGTCGCCGACGCGGTGTCCAAACTCGACGGGCTCGTCGAATCGATGATGCGCGACACCGGGATTCCCGGTATGGCCGTGGCGGTGGTGTCGGGCGGGGAAACCAAATACGCCAAGGGATTCGGGGTCGCCGATGTCACCACGGGTGCCTCCGTCAACGCCGACACCGTCTTCCCGCTCGCCTCGATGTCCAAGTCCATCGGTTCGACGGTGATCGCGTCGCAGGTCACCAACAAGACCGTGTCGTGGGACGACCAGGTGGCGGCCGCGCTGCCCGGTTTCGCGCTCGCCGACCCGTATGTCACTCGCACGGTCACCGTCGCCGACATGTACACGCACCGTTCCGGTTTGCCCGACCACGCCGGCGACAAGATCGAGGATCTCGGTTATCCCCGGGCGGTGGTCCTCAACCGACTGCGATACGCGCCGCTGCAGCCGTTCCGAATCACATACGACTACACCAACTTCGGGATCACCGCCGGCGCCGAGTCGGTGGCCAACCGGTCGGGCCGCGACTGGGAGACGCTCTCGGAGGAGTCGATCTACCGCCCACTCGGCATGACGCGCACGAGTTCGCGCTTCCGGGATTTCACGGCACGCGACAACCGGGTCGTCGGGCACGTGCAGGTCGACGGCAAGTGGGTCGTCACGTTCAAGCAACGCGATCCCGACGCGCAGGCGCCCGCAGGTGGGGTCAGTTCGTCGGTCAACGACCTCACCCACTGGCTCACGATGTTGATGGCTCAGGGAACGTATCAGGGTAAGCAACTCGTCGCGCCCGAGGCGTTGTTGCCCGCGATCACGCCGCAGATCGTGTCGTCACCGTCCTCGGCGCCGGACGCGCGGGCCGGGTTCTACGGCTACGGATTCAACGTCTCGGTCACCGCCGGCGGGCGCACCCAGGTGAGCCATTCGGGTGCCTTCGGGT
Source organism: Gordonia sp. NPDC003585 (assembly GCF_040610755.1). Classification (NCBI taxonomy): domain Bacteria; kingdom Bacillati; phylum Actinomycetota; class Actinomycetes; order Mycobacteriales; family Gordoniaceae; genus Gordonia; species Gordonia sp. NPDC003585. The sequence goes on from NZ_JBEXMX010000026.1 coordinate 20,467, forward strand.
CGGGAGCGGCAACCAACTTCCTCGTGCTGCCCTCGGCTGACGTGGCGATCGTGGTGTTGTCCAACGCATCTCCCATCGGGGCGGTCGAAGCGATCACCGGCGAGTTCGCCGATCTCGTCCAGTTCGGCGAGGTGCGTCACGACTGGCGCACCCTCTACCGGCAGGCGTTCGACGCGGAGAACCAGCCGTCGGGCAGCCTGGTGGGTAAGCAGCGTCCAGCCAATTCTGCACCGGCGCAGGCGCTCTCGTCCTACGTCGGAACCTATGCGAACTCCATGTACGGACCGGCGGTGGTCCGCGAGCAGGGCGGAAAGCTGGTCCTGGCGATGGGTCCGGGTGGTGTGACGACCCATGAACTCACCCACTGGGACGGCAACACCTTCACCTTCACACTCCGCAACGAGAACGCCGAACTCGGATCGATCTCCAAGGTCACCTTCGACGGGCCGCGCATGCTGATCGAGTACTACGACGACGAGGAGAACGACGGGGTGTTCACCCGGCAGTGAGCGGAATGCCTAGCCCGCGACCACCTCGCCGGTGCGCACCGGGCAGCGGGTGTGCGAGTAGATGGTCGGCATGCAGAGGTTGCAATGCGTGCACTGCGATGTGGTCGCCGGGTCGGACGCGATACGCAAGGGCAGGTCGGGTTCGCGCAGCAATGCACGCCCCATCGCGACGAAGTCGAATCCCTCACCCAGCGCGAGATCCATTGATGCGCGGTCGGTTACGCCACCCAGCAGGATCAGCGGGAGGTCGACGGCCGCGCGCAGCCGGCGGGCGAGTGGCAGGAGGTAGCCGTCGTGGTAGTCGTAGTGCTTGAGGAAGAACGGGCCGGCCGCCTTGAGGCCCCAGTGCATGGCACCGCGGAAGGCGTCGGCGAACGCGGCGCGCGGGGCGTCGCCATGGAAGAGGTACATGGGGTTGAGGAGTGACGACCCAGCGGTCGGTTCGATGGCGTCGAGGTGACCGTCGCGTTCGAGCAGCCGGGCCACCTCACAGGCCTCGTCGATGTTGAATCCCGACCACCGCCGACCGCCACCGCCGGGCTTTCCCACACCGTCGAACATGTTGAGCTTCACCCAGACCGCGGCCTCGTCGCCGACCTCCTCGCGCACCGACTCGGCGACCTCGCGGGCCAGGCGGGCACGGTTGACGAGCGTGCCACCGTAACCGTCATGTCGGTGGTTGAGCAGTGGCGACAAGAAGCAACTGATCAGATAGTTGTGGCCGCAATGGATTTCGAGCCCATCGAATCCGCTGTCGACGGCGATGCGGGCCGCGCGCCGAAACTTCACCCGTAGATCTTTGATGTCCTCGGCGGTCACCTTGTGCGTCACCGACATTCCCATGGGTGCGGGAATGCGCGACGGGCCGAGCGCCTTCGCGCGGTTCGACACCGAGTTCGCGACCGGGCCGGCATGGCCGAGTTGGGCGGCCGCGAGCGCGCCCTCACCATGGATGGCGTCGGTGAGCTTCCGCAGGCCTCCCATGGCCTCCGGGCGCATCCAGATCTGGTGTCGGTCGGTACGGCCCTCCGGAGAGATCGCGCAGTAGGCGACGGTGCTCATCGCGACACCGCCCGCGGCGACCTCGCGGTGGAACTCTATCAGGTCGTCGGTGACGAGGGCGTCGGGCGTCATGCCCTCGAAGGTGGCGCATTTGATGAGGCGGTTGCGCAAGGTCAGCGGGCCGAGCGGCGCCGGGCTGAAGGGGTCGGATCGTTGGGGGTTCGCGTTGGTCATCGAGTCTCTCCGTGAGTGGGCTGGGCTGATGTCGAGAGGTCTGGCGCCGGGGAGGTGAGGCCCGCGGCGACAAATGCCCGCAGCGCGTCGACCGTGCGCGGCGACGGCGTCGACGGCCCGCCGAAGCGCAGCAGGATGAGTTCGAACGCGAGCGACCATCGTCGGCGCGCGTCGTCGGGAGACAAGCCGTCGACCATGCCGATCAGTACGGTTGCCCAGTGGTCGAGCCGGAACCACGGCTTGCTCCACGGCGCGACGGGATGTGTCAGCGCGAACCTGGCGAGCAAGCGCAGGTGAAGATGGCCGACGGGGTCGTCGGCGGTCGCGACCAGCGGGGTGATCACCGCGTCTACCAGGGTGGCTACCGAATCGGTCGCCGGGTCGATCCGGTCGAGCGCGGCGACCCAGATCGGGGCGAGCCGATCCTCGAGGAGTGCGACGGTGAGCTGATCCTTGGAGCCGAAGTGGTAGTGCACCGCGGCCGGATTCGCGCCGGCCGCCGCGCAGATCGATCGCACCGACACGGCGTCGTATCCGTCGGCGAGGAACAGCCGCTCGGCGCAGCGCAGCAGTTGCGCGCGGGTTTCGTCGGCTCGTGTGGGGGCGGTCACACGGTCATCACACCACAGAGTCAATCAACGTTTCAATCACTGATTGAATTCTTGATGCCTGGTTACCGCCGAGTAGCGGGACGCCATGCGCCGACCCCTGGCCCCGACGTAGGCTGGCAGTCGTGGCTGAACACTTTCAAACAGTTGTATTGGGTGCAGGTCCAGGTGGGTACGTCGCCGCGATCCGGTCGGCTCAGCTGGGCATGAAAACCGCCGTCATCGAAGAGAAGTACTGGGGCGGCGTGTGCCTCAACGTCGGGTGCATCCCGTCAAAGGCGCTCCTGCGCAACGCCGAACTCGCGCACATCTTCAACCACCAGGCAAAGACCTTCGGTATGTCCGGCGACGTGTCCTTCGACTTCGGTGCCGCCTTCGACCGCAGCCGCAAGGTGAGCGAGGGCATCGTCAAGGGTGTTCACTTCCTGATGAAGAAGAACAAGATCACCGAGATCGACGGATACGGCAAGTTCAAGGACGCGAAGACGATCGTCGTGGATGACCGGGAGATCACCTTCGACAACGTCATCATCGACACCGGCTCGACGGTGAAGCTGCTGCCGGGCGTCGAACTGTCCGACAACGTGGTCACCTACGAGACCCAGATCCTCACCCGTGAACTGCCCGACTCGATCGTGATCGTCGGCGCCGGTGCCATTGGCATGGAGTTCGGTTACGTCCTCGCCAACTATGGCGTCGACGTGACGATCATCGAGTTCCTCGACCGGGTGCTGCCCAACGAGGACGCCGACGTCTCCAAGGTCATCGCCAAGGAGTACAAGAAGCTCGGCGTCAAGGTGCTCACCTCCACCAAGGTGCAGACCGTCACCGACAACGGCGACAACGTGACGGTCACCTACAAGGATCCGAAGGGCAACGACGGCGAGATCACCGTCGACAAGGTGCTCATGTCCGTGGGCTTCGCACCGCGCGTCGAGGGCTTCGGCCTCGACAAGACGGGCGTCGAACTGACCGAGCGCGGCGCCATCGCGATCGACGACTTCATGCGCACCAACGTCGACGGCATCTACGCCATCGGCGACGTCACCGCCAAGCTGCAGCTCGCCCACGTCGCCGAGGCGCAGGGTGTGGTCGCGGCCGAGACGATGGCCGGTGCGGAGACGATGACCCTGGGCGACTACCGGTTCATGCCGCGGGCCACCTTCTGCCAGCCGCAGGTGGCCTCCTTCGGACTCACCGAGGCCCAGGCCAAGGACGAGGGCTACAACGTCAAGGCCACCACCTTCCCGTTCAGTGCCAACGGCAAGGCGCAGGGCCTCGCGGAGACGGCGGGCTTCGTGAAGCTCGTGACCAACGCCGACACCGACGAGCTGCTCGGCGGACATCTGGTGGGCGACAACGTTTCCGAAATGCTTCCGGAGATGACGCTGGCGCACAAGTGGGACCTCACCGCCAAGGAACTGGCCCGCAACGTGCACACCCACCCGACCATGTCGGAGGCGCTCCAAGAAACGTTCCATGGCGCCATCGGGCACATGATCAACCTGTGAGCAGAGAGCCATCCCGCTCCCTGAGGTGCGAGGAGCGCTAGCGACGAGCCTCGAAGGGCAGGTGAGACGACAGTGTCAGCTCGCCACGGCTTCGAGGCTCGCTGCGCTCGCACCTCAGCCATCGGATGATGTACCACCGTGAGTGGAATCCGCCGTGGCCGTTGAACATCCGAGCCACCGTCGGACTGCATCGTCGCGGAAGCGGCGACCCGGCGTTCACGTACGCGCGCGACGGATCGATCTGGCGGTGTGTGCACACTCCTGACGGACCGGGCACGTTGACGGTTCGATCCGATGCGACCTCGGTGATCGGTCGCGCATGGGGGCCGGGAGCGTCGTGGCTGCTCGATCGGATGCCGGATCTTCTCGGGGCGCGTGATACCCCGGAAGCGCTCGCGCCTCGCGATCAGGTTGTGGCGCAACTGGTTGCGCGATCCGAGGGTTTGCGGATGGGCCGCACCGATCGGGTATGGGAGGCGTTGGTGCCGGCGATACTCGAGCAAAAGGTTGTGGGACGCGAGGCGTGGCGGGCCTGGCGATACCTGCTGCGGCGCTACGGTGATCGGGCTCCGGGGCCGGTTCCTGATCGGATGCGGGTCCCGCCTCCGCCGTCGGTCTGGGCGCAGATCCCGAGCTGGGAGTGGCATCGCAGCGGGGCCGAACCGGTGCGGATGCGGACGATTCGCGGTGCGACGTCGATCGACGTCGAACGGCACGCCGACAGACTGACCGTCTTGCGGGGTGTGGGCCCGTGGACCGAGGCGGAGGTACGGATGCGCGCCGTCGGCGACGCCGACGCCGTGCCGGTGGGTGACTATCACATCCCGTCACTGGTGGGCCAGACACTCATCGGTGAACCGGTCGACGACGACGGCATGCTGGAGCTCCTCGAACCCTACGCCGGACAACGTGGTCGGGTGGTTCGACTGTGCGAGCTGCACGGCACCATGCCGGAACGACACGGTCACCGGATGTCGGTGCGCGACTACCGATCTCTCTGACACGCGACTACAGGTCAGCCGATCTCGTCGAGTTGGCGCAGGAGATCGGCCCGCACCGCGGCGGCCACCTCCCGATGGTGTGCGGCCGCGGCGGAGTCGCCGATGAGATCTGCGAGTCGGGCGAGATGGTCGTCCATGTAGCCGAATACGATGCTGCCGGAGTTCAATCCGGCCACGGTCCCACTCCACCGCCGGAGTTCGTCGTAGAGTGCGGCGGCAGGCTCGGCCATCTGCAGACGGACCAGGGTGTCTGCATGGAACGCCTCGAGCGCACTCCAATAGTAATCGCGCACAGTGCGATACCCGATCTCGGCGACCGCACGGGCCTCGGTTTCCCGCCCGGCGTCGATGAGGGCCGCGGCATAAACCCAGGCGACCGACTCTGGCGCGGTGTCGTATATCTGTTGAATACCGTCGACCAGATGGCCGATCGAGCCACGATTGAACCCGACGCAGAGCGCCCCGATCAGTTCGAACTGCTCCTCGGCGGGATTTCCGGCGGCCCGGAGCTGCCAGGCGATCGCCTGATAGGTCTGTTCTGCCTTGTCCAGATTGCCGCGGAGGGTATCAAGGGCGGCGCCGAAGGTGGCCTGCACAATCACCAACTCGGCGACTTTGCCGCTCGTCGCGGTCTGCAGCGCCGTACTCATCTCGGCATGGGCGGCGGCGATCTCGCCCCGACCGGCTCGCGTGATCGCCATGAAGAAGTGGGCGACGGCCGTGTAATCGACGATGCCTGCCGACTCGGCGGTCTCCACGAACTCGATCGCCGCCGGTAACAGCTCCTCGCGATCGTCGGGTCCGGTGGCCGTGTGAACGCGCGCATTCAGTGCTGCACAGAGCAATTCGGGGTCGCCGGAGGCCCGCGCGATCTCGACGGCCTCGCGCGAACAGGCAGCGGCGTAACGTTCCTCGTTGCCTTCGAACTCGGCGACCGCCGTGACGAGAAGGCGGGCGCGGTCGACGCCTTCGGTGTGCGGCAGCATATCTCGCACGGCCTGACTGATGATCGGGTCGAGCAGTCGGTCGGGACGTGTGGTCCAGATCGACGGTGTCCGCCAGGAGATGAGCACGGCCAGTTCCAGCGATCTGTCACCGACCGTGCGAGCCAGCGTCAGTGCCTGTTCTCGTCGCGCGCGTGCCTCGCCGATCTCGCCGGCATGGGCGAGTGCGGTCACCAGTTCGCACAGTGCGTGTACCGTCGCGGTGCGATCCGGGTCGGCGGCCTCGACGCTGCCGTGGCCGGCCATGGTGTGCAGGTCGACGGCATCGCGCCACAACCCGACAGCATCGGCAGACAGGGTGAACCGTTCCCGGGCAGCCGATTCCACGATCTCCAGTGCCCGGGGCACGGTCGTGGGGCCGGCGCCGAGCGCGGCGTGATAGGCCAACTCGTCAGCTCCGGTTCGGGGGATCGTCTCGAGGATTTCAAAGACCCGCCAATGTAGCCTGCGCCGCCGCAAGGACGGGATGCTGTCGTGGATCGCGTCGTGCATGAGCACGTGGTTGAACCGCACCCGGTCACCGGCGGCGGTCAGCAGTCCGGCCACCACCGCGGAGTCGATGGCGTCGAGCACGGCGTCCTCGGAATCGTCGGGCCACAGCGCGACGAGGGTGTCGATCTCGGACTCGCGTCCGCACACGGCGGCCAGCCGCATCACCGAGACCGCGTCCTCGGGCAGACGTTCGACCCGACTCAGCAGCACCTCGCGCACCCCACTGGGAATTGCTCGCTGCGCCTCCCGCGGTCCACGGGAGGCAACCAGCTTGGCCAATTCCTTGACGAACAACGGATTTCCGTCGGTGCGTGAGCGCAACAGTGCCACCGTGGTGTCGTCGATGGGATCGAGGCCGGCGTCGGCGGCCAGCTGACGGATGCCTATGTCGGAGAGCCCGGCAAGCGTGAGCTGATCGGCGGTGATGGCGATGAGTGCCGCACCGGTGGCGAGCAATTCGACTCCGGCCTCGGATGCCCGATAGGTCGCCACCACCAGGATCGGATGTTCGGCCAGCCAGGTCATCGTCTGACGGAGGATCTGAAGTGTGGCGCTGTCGGCACGGTGCACATTGTCGAGGACGAGGAGCGCTCCGGTGTCGGTGAGTGCTTCGGTCGCCGCGGTCACCTGGCGTGCGATGGCGAAGGGGTCATCGGCGGCCGGACCCTGGCCCAGCGCCTCCACGATCTCGCGCCATGCCCACGCGGTGGGCGCACCGTCGACCTCGGGGCAGTGTCCGATGGCGGTCGTCCATCCCTGGGCGCCAAGCCGATTGACCAGTCCACGAGCCAGCGTCGACTTCCCGCCCCCGGCCTCGGCGGTGATCCACACCATGCGTAAACCGGTGCGACGCGCGGTATCTGCGTGCGTCGTGAGCTTCTCCAACTCGGCTTCGCGTCCAGCGAACTCGGTGTATGAAGCGGTCGGTGCGGGCAGGAGAGTGGGTGCACTCGGCGGTGCCGCCGAAGCGAGCGTCGTGGTACCCCCGAGGTTCGGATCATGTTGCAGGATAGCGCTTTCCAGATCGCGCAGCGCCGGCGTCGGGTCGACGCCGAGTTCCTCGGAGAGGTAGCGCCGGACCGTCCGCAGCGTCTCCAGTGCATCGGCCTGACGGCCCAACCGATATTGGGCGAGCGCCAGCAGGCGAAAGAGCTCTTCACGGGTGGGGTGGGTGCCACACAGAGAGGGAAGCGTCGCTGCAACGTCCGCGGCGCGGCCGAGTTCGAGTGCGGCGGAGGCACGTTGCTCGATGGCGGCCAGGTGGAGCTCGCCGAGACGAGCGACTTCACCGCGGGCCCAGTCATCGGCGGCGTGCGCGCCGTATGGTTCGCCCTGCCAGAGGGCGAGCGCGGCGTCGAGCTGCGCCAATCGCTCGCGTGCGTCGTCGTTCTGACTGGCGACGACATCGTCGAACTGCCACAGATCCACCGCCGACCGGGACAGCCGCAGCGCGTATCCCGGTGCTTCGCTGATCAGGATGCGCGCGGGCGTCCGCGGTGCTCGGTCGGGTTCCAGGATGCGACGGAGATTGGAAATGTGCACCTGCAGCCCGGCGAGCGCTTTCGGCGGCGGCTCGCCGTTCCAGAGGTCGTCGATGAGGCGATCGGTGGACACCACATGTCCGTTCGCGGCGACGAGTCGCGCAAGCACCGCTCGTTCGCGACGTGACTTGATCTCCGCGCGCTCGCCGTCGACCTCCACGCGGACCGTACCCGACATCCTCACCGAGACGGCGCGAGGCGAGGTCCCGGCGTCCGCCGACATCGCTCACCCTCCTCGCTGCGGCGTCGATCTGAGTTGGGCCGCTTCCGTACAGTATCGCCGTGTCGAGGGTGGCGTGTGTCGTTCAGGTGTGCGAATGGACGTTGCGTCAGCGCCGACGCAGCGTGAGCACGCCGCATCCGAGGACGAAGACGGCCGTGGCAATCGCCGCGACGTATGCCAGTGCGCCGTCGACGCCCCACGGCGGGAGGAACGCGAGTTCCTGTCCGGTGGCGTAGACGCCGTTGAGGAAGGGCATGTACGACTGCAGGGTGTAGCCGTTCGTGATGAGGCTGATCGCATTCTCGATGATGTAGGTCCAGCCGAGGAGAATCGCGACCGCGGTGGCCGGGTGGCCGACGATCGCGGCGAGTCCCACCCCGATGCCGACGGCGAGCACGCCGTAGATCGGCACGGTCACGATGAATCGGACGCCGGCCGCGGATGCGATGTCGACGCCCCCGTAGACGCGTGGAAAGACGTTGGGCAGCAAGATCATCACCACACACGCCAGTACCGCGGAGCAGAGCGCAGCCCACGCTCCGTAGACGATCCACCGGGCCAGCGCAGCCGTGGCCGACCGCGGATACAGGTAGCGCGACATCTCGCCGACCGCGCCGCGCTCGCCGGTGGCCTGTGCGAACGTCGCGATCACGGCCCAGGCGATCACGGTGAAGGTGATGACCCAGTACACCGAGTTGGTGGTCGCCACCGACGTGACCTGGATGGTGCTCGAGATCGACGCGAAGCGCTCGCTCACCATCGCCACTCCCAGCGTGACGATCAGCGGGAGCAGCACGGCAGCCGGGATGGCGCCGAAGAGCAGGATGCTTCGGCGGCCGCCGGATCGGGTGATCTCCGCACGTACTGCGCGTCCGAGTTGGCCAGTGGCGCAGCGCAAACGATCAGTGGCCATGCGTCGTACCGCCGACCGCCGCGACATACGCGTCTTCGAGAGAGGCGTGCCCGACGACGAAGTCGTCGACACCTGCGTCGGCGATGATCCGTCCACGGTCGAGGACGATCACCCGATCGCCGGTCCGGGCCACTTCGTCCATGAGGTGCGATGCGGTGAGCAGGCAGCGGCCCTCGGCGGTGAGCTCGCGCAAAAGATTGCGCAGCCAACGGATTCCGTCGATGTCGAGGCCGTTGACCGGCTCGTCGAGCAGGATCGTCGGTGCGTCGCCGAGGAGTGCGGCCGCCAACCCGAGACGCTGCGTCATGCCGAGAGAGAAGTCGGAGACGCGTCGCGTCGCGGACTCTGCCAGCCCCACCTTGTCGAGGAGTTCGTCGGCCCGGCGCCGATCGACTCCGCCCGCGTCGGCGAGCCCGTGCAGATGGCGTCGCGCGGTGTGGCCGGGATGATGGGCATCGGCGCCGAGGTGGATGCCGACCTCCGTGAGCGGACGACACTGCCGCGCAAGGTATCTGCCGTTGACCCTGGCCGTGCCGCCGTCGGGCCGGGTGATGCCGGAGACGGTGCGCAGCAGGGTGGACTTTCCGGCGCCGTTGCGGCCCAGGAGATACACGAGTTCTCCCGGGCGCACGGTTGCCGACACCTCGTCGAGGACGGTCTGCCCACCGAGGCGGACCGTCAGGCGATCGATCTCGATCATTCTCGTGGCCGAGCGCCTCAGCGGTTGCAGTAGATGTTGAGGCCCACTGTCTTGACGCCCTGGCACAGGGAGTTCGCCGACAGCTTCCAGTTGCCGTCGAGCTTCTTGAACTCGACGGTCATCATGATGGTGGGGCGGCCGACGGAGCCGCTGTTCAGGGTCGCGGTGACGCTGTTGCCGCGCTGGACGAGCGGTCCGGTGACCTCGTTCCAGCCGCGGGGCGCTCGGAACAAGCCGAGGCTGTAGACGGTCTTGGGAACGACGACGGCGTTCATCCCGCCTTCCACGTTGGCGGCCTTGGCCTGGTCGGACGCCGGTGTTTCGACCAGGAATTCGACGATGTCGTTGAGGTCGGCCAGGGTGGGGCGGTCGGTGGTGACCTTGAAGTTCGGCGGGAAGGTCTTGGCTTGTGCGGGTCCGCCGGCGACCAGGACTCCGGTGATGGCGAGCATCAGGGCGACGACGGCGATCAGGGCGGTGCGGAATGTGGACATAAAAAGGAATCTAATCCTCTAAATATGAGGCAACCCTTATCGCTGTGTGGCATCCGTCGCCGCGGGTTCTGTCGCGCGCACCCGCGACAGCCGAAGGGTGATCTCGCAGTCGCCCGCGGGATCGGGTACGACGTCGACCAGGTACTGCGACGCCAAGGCGGCAGAACTCGACGCCAGGGTCTGTTCGATGACGCCGCGGGCCACCCCGCGCGCGACTTCGGGATGATGGCGCCCGATGTCCTTGAGGGGGCAGGAGCAGATGCGGAGTTCGTGGGTGCCGAACGCGCTCATGACGATGGACACGCGGAATCCGAGAGCGGTCAGGGTCTCGACCGCGACCGTGATCGGATCCGGCAGTGCCACATCGGCATGCGACGGTGGGTTGAGGCGAGACAGCGCGTTGACGTCGGCCCACACGCGGCCGGCGTCGGCGGCGGCGTGTTCTCGTGCGGCCGAGGTGGAACCGAGTTGTGCCAGCAAGTGTCCGATGAGGTCGTCGACCGGTGGCGCGGACACGGCCCGATAGCCGATCCGGGGTCGGCCGGCGGTCGTCGAGCGTAGTTCGACGGTCGACGCGGCGTCGTCGGACACGAGTTTGTTCAGATGGAAACGCGCGGTGGTCACGTGGATGTCGAGGGCGTCGGCGACCTCGCGCGCATCCACCGGCGCGCCGCGATCGGCAAGGATGGCGAGCACCTTGTCGCGTTGCGCGTTGTCGCGCGAACGGGATGCGGGCATGGGCTGCTCCTGGGGTGAATCTGGGCTGTGTCCAGGACTTTACGGGCTTGCGCTCATCCGGTCTCGGCTACGTCTTCGAGGATGAGCAGGGTGACGACGGCGTCGGTGACAGCGGTGAGCGCATGGGTGACGCCGGTCTCGACGTGGACGGCCGAGCCCGGGCGCACTGTCACGTTCTCGTCGCCGATCGTGAACTGCACCTCGCCGACTTGTCCGAGCACCAGGATGGGGCGTCCGGCCCGATGATCGGCCATCGACTGCCCCGCCCGAAACGACAGGCGGAGGATGTTCACGCCGGTGGCGCGGGCCATCGCGGTGATGTCGGGTCGCGGGCCGGTGCCGTCGCCGGTCAGGTCGGCGAGACCTGTCACGGTGGTCGACGTGCGGGTGTGTGCGGGGCTCATGACTGGTTCGGTTTCACGGCAATGACCTCGATGGCCGCGAGTTGGTCCCGATACTTGGTGAACGTGGCGCGCATGCCGAGGACGCGGCTGCGTGCGTCCTTGTCGCGCAGCACGTTGCGACGAACTTGAGCGTTCGCAGCGGCCCCTCGTCGGCGAGCACGCGCCGCGGCTGCAACAGCGCCATCTTGGCGAAGCCTACCTTCGCGATCTCGAAACCGGCGTCGGTCAACAGCTTTCGCCATTCCTGCTCGGTGAGCGGTCGGGCGTTGACCTTGATCGAGCGCGCGAGTTGTTTGCGGATCTCGGTCTTCGCCTCGTCGGGCAGGGTGTCGGGATGGAGTGCGAGTTCGTGGATGGCGTAGCGTCCGCCGGGCCGCAGCACGCGGAAGGCCTCGGCAACGATGTCGGCCTTGGCCCGGTCCGATTGCATCGTCAGCATCGCCTCGCCGATCGCTACGACGACGCTGTCGGCGTCGAGTCCGGTTGCCGCGGCGTCGCCGGGGATGACGCGCCCACGATCGCCGACGACGTCCTCGGTGAGCCCGGCGGCCGCAGAGTCGGATTCGACGCCCACATAGGTTTTCGGGTTTCGATCGATGATGGACCGTGCGGTCTTGCCGAGACCCGGCGCGATCTCGAGGACGTCGGCGTCGCTCAACTCGGCGTCGTCGAGCAGTTGCTCGGTGAGCTCACGACCACCGGGCCGCAGCACCAGCTTGCCCAGTCGTGCCAGCAACCAGTGACCGGGCATGTCCTCGGTCTTGCGTGCGGCAAACGGCAGTTCATCGTGGCTGGCCTGCTGACCGGACATCACTACTCCTCGGGATCGGCTATTTAGAGGATAGCTCTACTCCAAATGGTCGACAATCCTGGCTGTGGTGCGTTCCGCTCGCTGTCGCCGGCTGAGCGTCCAGCTCCGCCGGCTGAGGTGCGAGGAGCGCAAGCGACGAGCCTCGAAGCTCCTGGTGAGAGGACATTGTCGTCTCACCAGGACCCTTCGAGGCTCGCAGGCTCGCACCTCAGGGAGCGGTGGTAGGCCGCTTCTCGCGCGCCTCAGCTCGGGAAGCACGGTAGGGGTAGGAATGGGACTTTCGTCGGATCAGGGTTTGACGCCGATAACGTACTGACCCTGGCCGGTGATGGTCTGCTCGACGTCGTCGAGTCCGGCGTTGCGCAATCCGTCGACGATCTCGTGGCGATCGAAGATCCGGTAGCCGGTCGCGCCGGCCGCTTCGCGGACCCCGGGCAGCGCGCTGACCCTGGTGACCACGGAGGTGAAGATGATGACCTCGCCGCCCGGCTTGGTCACCCGGGCGAGCTCATCGAGCACGGGCAGGGGGTCGGGGATCAGGTAGAGCGCCGCGAGGCAGGTCACCGTGTCGAAGGTGTTGTCGGCGAACGGCATCGCGTGTGCGTCACCACGCACGTACCCGGTCTTCTCGGTGGTGTTGGTGCGTGCTGCCTGCGTGAGCATGGGGGCGGAGTAGTCGATGCCGATGCACCGTCCGTCGCCGGTGAGGCCGTCGGCGATGCGTCGGGTGTAATTTCCTGGGCCGCAGGCGACGTCGAGGACCAGGCGCTCACCGGGACGGCACAGGTAGGCCTGCAGGGCGCGGTCGTAGTCTTCGGTCGCGGTGCCGCCGAAGCTGAACAGCCGGGTGAACGTCGGGCGCCAAAGATGTTCGTAGACTTGGGCAAAGAGTGGGTTCTGCATGAACCGCTGGCTCAAGGACTCCATGTCAGACCCGGGTGTCGCGCTGGATGCGCAACGTGTGGATGGTCGTGGCGAGCGTGTCGTACTGTCCGGCCAGAAGGACGAACGCGATCAGCCGGCGATCATCGAGGTGGCGCGTAAGCGCCGACCACGCGGTGTCGGAGATGTCCTGATTCTCGATCAGCTCGTCGACCGCCCGCAGCATCGCGCGTTCCCGATCTCCCCAGCCCGCGTCGCCGGGCCCGGCGAGGATCTGGGCGAACATCGCGTCGTCGATGCCCGCACGGCGTCCCAGGCGACGGTGATGATCGAGTTCGTAGTCGCACTTGCGCAAGTGTGCGACGCGGATGATGATCATCTCGGATTCCTTGCGCGACAAGGTGCCGAACGGCATCAGGCGTCCCGAGTAGTGCAGCCAGGCACGGAACACACCGCGGGTGCGGCCCAGGGTCGAGAAGATGCGGGCGTTGTCGACGCCGATCACGCGGGCCGCGCCGCGCGCGAAGACCCAGTTGATGGGTCCCAGATCCCAGAATTCTCCCGGAGTGACGCGAGGGGTGCTCATGGACGCAACGGTAGACTACGACGCCGGACATCCACGAGACCCAGATCACGAAACATGGAGAACGCAATGGCGCGCACATTCACATCCGTCGAAGAACTCACCGCCGCGATCGGCGAGGACCTCGGATCGGGCGAATGGCTCGAGATCACGCAGGATCGGGTCAACGCGTTTGCCGACGCGACCGGCGATCACCAGTGGATTCACGTCGACCCCGAGCGCGCGAAGTCGGGTCCGTTCGGCGCTCCGATCGCCCACGGCTACCTCACGCTGTCCTTGTTGCCGATGCTGGCCGGCGGAATCTTCACGGTCGAGGGCCCCAAGTTGGTCATCAACTACGGACTGAACAAGGTGCGCTTCCCCAACCCGGTCGTCGTGGGTTCACGCATCCGCGCCAACGCGGTCATCACCTCGGTCGACGAGACCCCGGCCGGAGTCAACGTCGTGGTGAAGAACGTCGTCGAGATCGAGGGTGCCGACAAGCCGGCGTGCGTCGCCGAGAACGTGCGCGTGCTGGTTTTCTGACTCGACGGGTGGGGTGGCCGATCACTACCCGTCGGAAATGTGTACCTGGGAGATTGACGAAATGCACAGTGCACTTGGTCGGACTCGGGGGTACAGAGATCCGACGGGTGGCGATGTCCGACGCCCCGCTCAGCCCCGGCAGTTCGACTTCGCCGGAACGCCCTGCAACCGCGCGTCGAGCCAGGCCAACGCGTCCCGGAACGCGACGAAAACGGTGGTCATGTGTTCCCCAGGGTACTCGCGGTAGGTGGCGTCGACGCCGAGGCGACACTGTTCGGCGAACAGTGAGCGTGCCTGGCTCGCCGGAATCCACCACTCCTGCGCGCCGTGGTAGATGAAGATCGGCATGGCGGCCTTGTCGCCGGCCATCTCGGTCACCTCGAAGACGTGCTCGGCGGCCGGCGTCCGGAACGGGTCGGGGTCGGTCGACAGCATCTGGGTGGCACCGAAGGTGAAGCCGAAATAGCCCATCGTTCCGGTGCAGAGATTCTTGAGGAGGTCGTTGGTGGCGAGTTGCCGGGCGAGGTTGTTGGCCAGCGTCAGCAACTCGGGCCGCTCACGCGCTATTCCCAGGATCGCCGCGTGGAAGACGCCCGACGCGAGGTTCGCGTTCATCGCACCGGCCAAAGCACGGTAGTCGGCCGGGACACCGCCAATTGCCGCACCCACGAACCGCTTCGCCACATCCGGTGCATACGACGACGCGAGTTTCGCGGTCGCGTTGGTGGCGATCGCGCCCCCGGAGTAGCCGAGCATCACCAGGGGTCCGGACCCGAAGTTGTTCGGGTCGTAGACGCTTGCGGCCCGGACCGCGTCCAGAACCACATGCGCCGCGACATAGGGCTCCGCATACGCCATCCGTGCACCGGTGTGGTCGGGGACGATCACCGCGTACCCGCGTTTGAGCGATTCCTGCGTCGTCTCCGGTCGTAGGTCGGTGCTGTTGGTGTCGTCGGTCTTCCCGTGCGCGAACGTGTATCCGGTGGTACAGCGCGTGCCCAGTGCGACGATCGGTGGGTTGTTCACCATGACCGGACGCTTGCCGCGACCTGTCCACGTGGTCGGCGGCACAAACAGTGTGGCGGTGGCGAACAACGGACGGCCGGCAGCGTCGACGGTGCGGAATTTGATCTGCCGTGCATAGCGCACCCGGACCTCGAGTAGAGGCGCGGCGACGGGTGCGACGTCGCGTGTGGACATGATCGCGCCGGGGCGGTACCTCGCCAGGTCTGCGGGCCAGTCGTCGAAGAACCGGTCGCCGGTGGGCGACGGCATGATTGCTTCTCGCAGCTCCTGGAGTGCGCGGTCGGCGCCGGGCGTCTGCGCGCGCATCGGGATCCGGGCGAGTCGCGGAATGTTCGGCGCCGGCACAGCGTCCTCGATGTCGTGGGACAGTTGACCCGGTGCAGGCATGAGATTCGGCGGGTCGGCCGCCGCGGTGGCGGTGGTCGTCGCCAGTGCGACGATCGTGACCGTCGTGACGATCGTGCGCAGCTTCCAACGACGCGACCAGGGTCGACCCGGCATCGACAACTCCTCCGTGCTCAGCCCCCGCCCGGAGTCTAGAGTGTGCCGAGATCGGGTGCACGACAGCCCTGTCGGACATTCGGCCAAGATGGTTCCTGCCAGCTGCGTTGTTGTCTCACCATGCCCTTCGAGGCTCGCAAGCTCGCACCTCAGGGAGCGGTAAGCGGCAGGGAGGTGGATCAGCAGAAGCTTCGCATCACCGACGACAGGTCGACCTCGCGGGGATGCCGCGCAACCGTGCGTCGAGCCAGGTGATCGCGTCCGGGTAGCCGACCATGATGCCGGTGAGGTGTTCGGCGAAGACCTCGCGGTAGGTAGCGGTGGCGCCGAGGCGGCATTGCTCGCGGAAGAGATTGCGGGCGCCGGCTGCGGGGATCCACCATTCGTAGGTGCCGTTGTAGATATAGAGCGGCACAACGGATTTCCGGTCGGACATCTTGGTGACCCGATAGATGTTCTCGGCCACCGGGGAACGGAACGGGTCGGGGTCGTTGGACATCAGCTGCATGGGCATGAACGTCTGGCCCGCCAGGGCCGCGGGTAGCACGCAGACGTTCTTCAGCGGGGAGCTTGCGATCCATTGCGCCGCATGGTTTGCCATGGTGAGGATCTCCGGTCGCTCGCGGGCGATGCCGAAGGTCGCCGCGTGAAACAGTCCGGTCGCGAGATTGGCGTTCATGCTGCCGACGAGCATCCGGAAGTCGGCGGGCACGCCGCCGAGGGTCGCGCCGACGATCCGGGGCGCGACGTCGGGTGCGTAGCCGGCGGCCAGTTTGGTGGCGCCGTTGGTGGCGATGGCGCCACCCGAGTAGCCGGTGATGCCGATTCTGCTGCGCCCGAACAGCTTCGGATTGTACGCGGCGGCTGCACGCAGGGAGTCGAGAACGATATGGCCGGCGGTGGTGGGTTCGGCGTAGGCCATCCGCGGCCCCTGGTGGTCGGGCACGATCACGGAGTAACCGCGAGCGAGGGCGAGTTGTGAGCTGGGCGGAAAGAAGTCGGTGAAACCCGTTGCGGCACCGAGGCCGTGCGCGAGGGTGGCACCCGGGGTGCAGGCCGCGCCGAGGGAGTCGATGGGCAGGTTGTTGACCAGGATGGGTCGAGGACCGCGACCTCGCCATGCCTGCCTCGGAATCAGAATGGTGGCTGTCCCGAAGGACGGGCGACCGATGGCATCACGGGTGGCGAACTTGATCTGGCGGGCCGACGAAATCGGTGCGGTCACCAGCAATCCGGCCGGCCAGGTCACGTCGCGGGTCGCCAGCAACTCGCCCGGTCGGCGTTGCGCCAGGTCGGGTGCCCACCTGTCGAAGAACGGATCACCGGACGGGGTGGGGAGGACGGCTTCGCGCAGCTCCTGGAGTCGTCGACTCATGCCGGGCGTCACGGCCCGCTGCGGAATGCGACGCAGGTGCGGGTACGGGGGAGCGGGCACCGTGCCGTCGATCGCATGGGGAATCTGTGGCGGAACGCCGATCATGTTGGGCGGGTCGGCTGCCGCGGGCGCGGCGCCGGATACCAACAGGGGAACTGCCAGCACGGCAACAAAGGCCGAGATCAGCGCTCCGGAACGGCGTGCTGAGATGGTGTTCGAAACCCGGTGCACAACCATGAGGAATCCCCTCTGACGTGGGAAATCCCCGCGATTTCCGCACATCTCGGAGGCTAGGACGATCTGTTGGTCAACCGTCCGGGACACGCGACTGAGTCGGGCGACCGTTACGGGATTGTGATGTACGTCACTCCATCTCGGTGTTCATGTACGGCGACACGGTGCTGCGGTGCTCCTGGACCCGCAGGGGTGCGCCCAGCGCAGGAAAGGCGCGCTGCGGACACTTCAGCCGTTCGCACACGCGACAACCGGCACCGATCGGGGTCACCCGAGCCTGCGGCCCGATCTCGAGGCCGTCGGAGTAGACGACGCGTCCGGCATGGCGCAGCTCGCATCCGAGGCCGATGGCGAAGGTCTTGCCGGACTGCCCGTATCGCGCAGCGCGTCGCTCGACGGTGCGCGCCACCCACAGGTAGTTACGACCGTCGGGCATCTCGGCGACCTGCGTGGAGATCTTTCCGGGCGACGCGAAGGTCTCGTACACGTTCCACAGCGGGCAGGTGCCACCGCTCGACGAGAAGTGAAAGCCGGTGGCGGACTGTCGTTTCGACATGTTCCCGGCACGGTCGACGCGGACGAACGACCACGGAATACCGCGAAGGTTCGGCCGCTGAAGGGTCGAGAGTCGATGGCAGATCGTTTCATAGGACACCGCGTAGAAAGCCGAGAGCCGCTCGATGTCGTATCGGAAATCCTCTGCAGCGCCGTGGAATTGGGTATACGGCAGGACGGCTGCGGCGGCGAAGTAGTTGGCCAGACCGAGCATGGCGAGCGATCGGGCGTCGTCGCTGGTGAAGTTCCCCTCGTCGATCAGCTGGTCGAGGAGATCGCGGTACTCGAGCAAACAGAGTTCGGTGGCGAGCTTGAACGTCCGCTGCCCGGCGGACAAGGCGGCGGAGAACTCGAGCCGTCGGGTTTCGGGGTCGTATCGGTGCAGGGTGTAGTCGCCGAGGTCGACGCGGCGCACTATCCGGACGCCGTGGAGCGCCTCGAGCCGGTTGGTGATCTCGCGTCGGATGTCCGCCGAGTGCATGCGCATGCGCGCGGTCATGTCCTCGGCGGCGACGTCGAGTTCGTGAATGTAGTTGCGGCGATGCGAGAAGTAGTCGCGAACCTCCTCGTGGGGCGCGGTGATGGTGCCACGCATACTGCGGTCGCCGCGCTCGTCGGTGGCCGCGGCGAGCTGATCGGTGGCCACGCGGTAACGACGGTGCAGGTTGACCATTGCCTGCGCCATCTCCGGGTGGGCCGTGACGAGCGAACTGATCTCGTGGGCGTCGAGCGTGCCTGATGCTGCTTCGACGTCGTCGTCGAGCAGAACCTCGCGGAGTTCGGCGACGAGCCGAACGTCGTCCTGGGAATCGAAGAAGCCCGCGTCGACGCCGAAGGCGTCGGTGATCTTGGTGAGCACCTTGGCGGTGAGGGGGCGAGCGTCGTGTTCGATCTGATTGAGGTACGACGGTGATATGGACAGCGCCTGGGCGAGGGCGACCTGCGACAGCCCCCGTTCGGAGCGGAGCTGTCGGAGCCGTGATCCGACGTAGGTCCTGGTCATCGTGCCTGCCCTCGAAATACGGGTGTGTTCTCAGGGTACGGTGACGGCGTGCGGGTGCTCAGGGGGACGACGATTGTGCGGATCCTTCTGTGCGTGATTGTTCTCGTCGTCGTTGCCGGCTGCGGCCGGACGGCCGATGTGCCGGACCGGCGATTGGCGCCGGCCGATCTGCTCCTCGCGCCGTCGGATCTTCCTCCGGGTTTTGTGGTCACGCCGCTCTCGGTTGCCGATCTGGCCGCGAGCAATCGCGTTGCCTTCGACGACGCCAAGACGGCGCGATTCGCGCCCGATTTCTGCCGGCCGACGGCCGACGCCACGCTGAACGACCAACTGCGCGCCGACAACTCGGCGGTCCTGGCAGCTCGTCGACTCAACACGGGGCTGGTGGAGCTCGTGACGACGCAGCGGCGCGACCTGGGTGCCGATCTCTTTGCGACCTCGGGGCGATGTGCCCGGACCGAGACGACCATCACCAAGGGCAACCTGGCGGGAACCCGCATAGTCACCGAGTACACCGCGCTGCCCGTGCCGCCGATCGACGGTGGTCTGCGTTCGGGTGAACGTGCCGTGCTTGTCCGCTCCACGGTCACCACCACGTTGCCCGACCGCGGGGTCCGCACCCAGATCGGCTTCGCCGGGTACGCGTTGCTCAACCGTGCGTCCTCCGGAGAGGTGACCGTGCAGTTGACCGTCGCGGGCGAGGCATCCCGCGCAACCAACCCGCCGACGCCGGGCCTCGCGCCCCTCTCCGACGCCGGCTTTGTCGACCTCTTCGGCAAGGCGCTGCAGAAGGTGACCAACTCCGACCGGTGATCGTCGGGAACTCGGGCCGACGGACATACCGTCGCCCTTGTGAAAATGCTCACACCAACCTCCCGATGGACGACGCGGTGTCCAGGTGTCCCGCACGCCGATGGGTACTCGCGGGTAGCTTCGCGATCGCGAAAAACGCAGTACGCGCGTACTTTTTGGCGTCCGGGGCCCATGTCTTCACACCTCAAGATTTGCAAACTTTGCAAACCGGCGTCAAAAACTTGCCCACTTTTGCATCCTAAAGCGATTGGACCTGCAGGTTTGTCCTATGGCACCCTAGGTGCAGGCACCACCGAGGGATGCCGTCGGTTTCGCAAATGTTCGGCTTTGAGTCACCTGAGCCGAAAGGCTCGCGGACCCGAGCGCGCCGTCGGATGTCTGTCAGCCGATACCCGGCGGCCCCGCCGGGTCGTCCCGACCGAACCGGTCGGGAGGAGCAGGACAACGAAAGCGAAGTAGGCAATGAGCAACGTCGGAAAGCCCCGCACCGCCGCGGAGATCCAGCAGGACTGGGACAGCAACCCGCGCTGGGACAACGTCAAGCGTGACTACACCGCCGAGCAGGTGGCGCAGCTCCAGGGTTCGGTCGTCGAGGAGAACACCCTCGCCCGCCGTGGCGCCGAGATCCTGTGGGAAGGCGTGAACCAGAAGGACGGCAGCTACATCAACGCGCTCGGCGCGCTGACCGGTAACCAGGCCGTCCAGCAGGTCCGTGCAGGCCTCAAGGCCGTCTACCTCTCGGGCTGGCAGGTCGCCGGTGACGCCAACCTCTCCGGCCACACCTACCCCGACCAGTCGCTCTACCCGGCCAACTCGGTCCCGAACGTGGTGCGTCGCATCAACAACGCGCTCCTGCGCGCCGACGAGATCTCGCGCGTCGAGGGTGACGACTCCGTCGACAACTGGCTCGTGCCGATCGTCGCCGACGGTGAAGCCGGCTTCGGTGGCGCCCTCAACGTCTACGAACTGCAGAAGGCCATGATCGCCGCGGGTGCCGCCGGTACCCACTGGGAAGATCAGCTCGCGTCGGAGAAGAAGTGCGGCCACCTCGGTGGCAAGGTGCTCATCCCGACCCAGCAGCACGTCCGCACCCTGAACTCGGCCCGCTTGGCCGCCGACGTCGCCGGTGTCCCCACCGTCGTCATCGCGCGCACCGACGCCGAGGCCGCCACCCTCATCACCTCCGATGTGGACGAGCGCGACAAGCCGTTCATCACCGGTGAGCGCACCGCCGAGGGCTACTACAACGTCAAGAACGGCATCGAGCCGTGCATCGCGCGTGCGAAGTCATACGCTCCGTACGCCGACATGATCTGGATGGAGACCGGCACCCCCGATCTCGAGCTCGCCCGCAAGTTCGCCGAGGCCGTCAAGTCCGAGTTCCCGGACCAGCTGCTGTCCTACAACTGCAGCCCGTCCTTCAACTGGAGCAAGCACCTCGACGACAGCACCATCGCCAAGTTCCAGAACGAGCTCGGCGCCATGGGCTTCACCTTCCAGTTCATCACCCTGGCCGGCTTCCACTCGCTCAACTACGGCATGTTCGACCTCGCCTACGGTTACGCACGCGAGCAGATGAGCGCGTTCGTCGACCTGCAGAACCGCGAGTTCAAGGCCGCCGAAGAGCGTGGCTTCACCGCCGTCAAGCACCAGCGTGAGGTCGGCGCCGGCTACTTCGACAGCATCGCCACCACCGTGGACCCCAACACCTCGACTGCAGCTCTGAAGGGCTCCACCGAAGAAGGCCAGTTCCACTAGAACTGGACCGCCTCCATTCCGCCTCTCCGGGATTTTGGCGAACTAGTCAGGCGGCTCGCGGCTTGCGCTGCGGACTAGTCCGCCTCTCCGGGGCTCTTGCGAACCAGTCAGGCGGCCCGCGACTACCGTTGCGGGCCGCCTGTCGGTTTGTTGAGGGCTTTGTTCGTACCCGGGGAGTTACCCATGTACTTGCGAGATCAGTTGTTGCGTTTGGTCTTTGGTTGCTGTTAGGAGTTCCTGGTGGTTAGTCACGGGATCACGCGGGTGGGTGTGGTCGGTGCGGGGCAGATGGGTGCGGGGATCGCCGAGGTCTGCGCGCGTGCGAACACCGACGTGCTGGTCTTCGAATCCACTCGTGAGCTCGCCGCGGCCGGACGGACGCGGGTGCTGCGCTCGCTCGACAGGGGAGTCTCGAGCGGCAAACTCACCGAACGGGAGCGCGAGCAGGCTGCGCTGCGACTCCGATTCACCTCGGATCTCGGCGAGTTCGCCGACCGTCAACTCGTGTGCGAGGCCGTCGTCGAAGACGAGGACGTCAAGGCAGAGCTGTTCGCGCAACTCGACAAGGTCGTCACCGACCCGGAGGCGGTACTCGCCTCCAACACGTCGTCGATCCCGATCATGAAGCTGGGCATGGCAACTCAAGATGCCGGACGCGTCGTCGGGTTGCACTTCTTCAACCCGGTGCCGGTCCTCCCGCTCGTCGAACTGGTCACGACGCTCGCCACCGCCCCCGAGGTCGGCGATCGTGCCGAGGCCTTTGCCCACGACGTGCTGGGCAAACAGGTGGTGCGATCGGCAGACCGATCGGGTTTCGTCGTCAACGCATTGCTCGTGCCATATCTGCTGTCGGCGATTCGCATGGTGGAGAGCGGATTTGCGACAGTCGAGGACATCGACAAGGCGATGGTGCTCGGCTGTGCCCATCCGATGGGGCCGCTCAAGCTCGCCGACCTGGTCGGCCTCGACACGGTGAAGGCGATCGCCGACAAGATGTACGAAGAATTCAAAGAGCCCCTGTACTCGCCGCCGCCGGTATTGCTTCGCATGGTCGAGGCCGGGCGGCTGGGCAAAAAGGCCGGTCGGGGCTTCTACCAGTACTGATACGCCTTCGATGCCGTGAGCTACACCACACTGCTAGCAGATTGCTTGCATTTGCTAGCGCGGCGTGGATACTGGGTAGTGGAAGCACCAATACCGAGAGCGCCGCGGGTTCACCCCCCTGACGATGGCAATCTCCCTTCCCCGGCATTGACGCCGGAGTGTGACGAGACTGCCACTGCCGCAGCGTGATTGGTGACCATAATCAAAGGAGTCCACCAATGACCACCGCAGAGCGTACCTACGCAAACCCCCTCTATGCTGCCGTTGGTGCAGGCGATTACGCCTACCAGCAGGTGACCGAAGCGCTGACCGACCTGCGTGAACGCACCGAGTCGGCCGCCGAGACCGCTCAGGCGCGTCTCGAAGCCCGCTACGAAGAGGCCAAGACCCGTTTCACCGCGCTGCCCGAGACTGCGCAGGCCCGGTTCGAGGAGACCAAGACCCGCGTCGAGGGCCTCCCAGAAGAGGTTCCCGCGACCGTCGAGGAGTTCCGCGCCAAGCTGACCGTCGATGAGCTGCGCAAGTACGCAGATCCCTACGTGGACAAGGCAACCGAGTTCTACAACTCGCTCGCCGAGCGTGGCGAGGCAGCCGTCGAGAAGTTGCGCACCCGCCCCGTGGTGCAGGAGAACCTGACCCGCGCGGAGAAGGCCTACAACGACGCCGTCGACCTCACCGAGGACGCGCTGGGCGTTGTCTCGAGCCAGACTCGTCTCGTCGGTGACCGTGCTGCCAAGATCGCCGGCCGCGTGAGCGGCAAGGTCGAAGACGCCGCAGTCGCCATCGAGGAAGCCGGTGCAACCCTGAAGTCCGAGGCCGACGATGTCGCCGAGGAGATCAGCGGCGCCGCCGGAACCGTCGAGGCCAAGGGCCGTACCGCCAACGCCTCGCCCGCGAAGAAGATCGCGGCTGCGAAGAAGGCACCGGCCAAGAAGGCTCCCGCCAAGAAGGCCCCGGCCAAGTAAGACCCCGGCCAAGTAAGACTCACAACTTCAGAAGCCAACGGCCCCTGCGGTGTTCACCGCGGGGGCCGTTGCCTTTCGGCTTCGGTGCCGACGCACCCTATGCTGACCGCATGACCACATCCACGCCTTCGTCGCTCAGCGAACCCATCGTCGCGGGTGTGGTCACCGCGCTCGTCGGCTTCACCTCATCGTTCGCCGTCGTGGTGGCCGGTCTGCGGGCAGTCGGAGCAGATCCGGTCGAGGCGGCATCCGGGCTGCTCGCCCTCACTGTGACCTTCGGGATCGGGACGGCCCTGCTGTGCGTGGTCTATCGCCGGCCGATCACCCTGGCGTGGTCGACTCCCGGAGCGGCGATGCTCGCGTCGATGGGGGCGTCGTATCACGGCGGCTGGTCGGCGGCAGTGGGAGCGTTCGTCGTCGTCGGATTGCTGATCGTGGCCACTGGCCTGGTTCCGGCGCTCGGCGAGTTGATCGGTCGCATCCCCACGCCGATCGCCCAGGCGATGCTCGCCGGTGTGCTCCTCACGTTGTGCCTCGCTCCGATGAAATCTCTTGTGCTGGAGCCTGTTCTGACCATACCGATACTTCTGGTGTGGCTCGCCGCGACCCGATGGGTGCCGCGGTGGGCGTTGCCGCTGACTCTGGCGACCGCACTCCTCGTGATTGCCGTCTACTTGCTGATTCATGGGTACGACGACGCCGGTCAGACATCGTGGTGGCCCCAACTGGCATGGACCACACCGTCGTTCGATCTTTCGGCGATCGTAGGGATCGCGGTGCCGTTGTACATCGTCACCATGGCGTCCCAGAACGTGCCCGGGGTGGCCGTACTGAAGTCCTTCGGGTACGAAACGCCCTGGCGGGCAGCGATGCTCGTGACCGGAGCAACCACCCTCGTCAGTGCGCCCTTCGGTGGACATGCCAACAACCTCGCCGCCCTGTCGGCCGCGTTGGCCGCCGGGGAGGAAGCGGGCGCCGATCGGTCGAGGCGATGGATCGCGGGCGTGTCGGGCGGAATCAGCTACCTCGTCCTGGCGGTGCTGTCGGGAACGCTGGTCACGATAGCCACCATCGCGCCGGCCGGACTGCTGGAGGCGGTGGCCGGACTGGCGCTGTTGATGACCTTCGCGAACGCACTGCTCGGAGCGCTGGGTCACGTCGAGTACCGGATCCCCGCGGCCCTCACATTTGTCACGGCGGCCGCGGGCGTCACCTTCGGCGGGATCGGTGCCGCGTTCTGGGCGCTGGTGGTCGGGCTGATCGCGCACTTCGGGCTACGACGATCGTGATGTTGCCGGCGTCCACCACCTCTGCGCTGCCACTCAGTCGAGCGCGGCAACCCGCTTGCGTTCGGTCTCGACGTCGAAATCGGCTTTGGGCCAATCGAGATCGAGTCCCTGGAGTGCACCGACGAGGAGTTCGCACACGGCGAGCCGTGCAAACCACTTCTTGTTCGCCGGGATGAGATGCCAAGGGGCGGAGTCGTTGTCGGTCAGGTCGAAAATCGCCTGATACGCCTGCAGGTACTGGTCCCAGAAGCCTCGTTCGTCGATGTCGCCCGGGTTGTACTTCCAGTACTTGTCGGGGCGATTGAGTCTCTCGGTCAGCCGCACCTTCTGTTCGTCCTTGCTCACCACGAGACAGCACTTGATCACGGTGGTGCCCGTCTCCACGAGATCCCGCTCGAACTGGTTGATCATCTCGTAGCGCTTCTCCCATTCCGCTTGCGGCACAAGGTTGTGCACACGCACAGGCAGGACGTCCTCGTAGTGCGAGCGGTCGAAGATGCCGATCCGGCCCGCCGGTGGCAACGCCTTGTGGATCCGCCACAAGAAGTCGTGTTCGAGTTCCTCCGGGGTGGGTTTGCCGAAGCCGCGGATGACCAGACCCTGCGGGTCGAGGAGGCCACCCACGTGGCGCACGATGCCGCCCTTGCCTGCCGTGTCCATGCCCTGCAGAACGAGCAGCACCGACCGATTGTCACCGGATCGTCCATTGGCGTACAACAATTCCTGCAGGTCGGCGAGGACTTCACCACGTTCGACGAGGAGTTGCTCGCCAAGAGTCTTGTCGCCGGTGAAACCCGGCGTCGACTCCGGGTCGAAGGAGGCGATCGGGCCGAGCGAGCTGACCCGCAGCGCCTCCGACGCGGGCGTCGACCAACCGGTCTTGTTGTGGTTCTTGCTCATTGGACCTCTTCTCCAGTGATGTGGTCTCGACTCGCCGCCTCGCCCAGGGGCTCGGTGGCGGCTCCGCCGGATCGAGCCGACACCGAGCGGAGCGAGGAGTCGTGTCGAGATCGACCAGCGTGATGACCAGCGGGTGTTGAGGAAGACGCCGTCGGCGGGAACATCGGCCCACCACCGAACGCCGCGCGATGGGAGTCCGGTGGCGTCCCGTCGTTGTTGACGATGCCGTAGCCGGCTCCGAGTTCGGCGGTCACCAGGGTGTGGCCGTTGTATCCGCACAGTTGCGGATCGCGTGCGAGCGCGGCGATGACGCGGCCGACGAACTCGGGATCCTCGGCACGGTCCAGTGAGAAGCCGGCGAACTCGTCCACCCCGAGCGACAGCAGCAGCTCGGTGCGAATCAGGCCGAGCCACAACGACACTGCGGTGACGCCGGTGCCGGCGAGTTCGGTCCCCATGTCGTAGGCCATCTTGTCCAAGGCGCTCTTGCTCATGCCGTACAGCACCGAGTGCAGGTGTCCGCGGGAACCGAACGACGAGATATTGGCGATGAGGCCGGAACCGGCGGCGGTCATCATCGCCGCCGCGTGCACCGACGCGACGTAGTGCGCGCGCAGGCCGACCCCGATCAGCGTGTCCCAGTCGTTCACCGGGCGCTCCCAGAACCGGTCGGAGAATCCGCCGAAACCGCGCGGGGCCGCCCAGGCGTTGTTCACCAGCAGATCCAGGCGGCCGTGGTCGGCGGCGATCCGGCCGAAGACCTCGGCGACCGCGTCGTCGTCGGTGTGGTCGCAGCCCACGGCGATGGCACCGTCGGGTCCCGCGCCCTTGCGGGAGGTGACGTAGGTGGTCCAACCGTCGGCGATCAGAGCGCGTGCGACTCCGTGGCCGACGCCGCGGCTGGCACCCGTAACCAATGCCACTGGACTCACGCCTGCCTCCTCGCTTCGGTGTCCGGCGTCTCGCCGATCGGTGGGTCGGGCAGCGGCGGGGGAGATGCGACGAACTCTTCCCGCGAACCATTGACCGCCGCGATCCCGACGATTGCGCTCCACGCCATCATCGTCAGGTAGTCGATGACGGCCTCGACGTCCATCGTGCGATCCGCCATCCACCAGTCGACGACGCGCTGGATGCCGCCGACCAGCACATTCGACCAGACCACGGCACCGTCGGTGTCGGCAGCTCGCTCGGTCATCCGCATGACGATGGTCGCCGACAGCAACTGCGCGACCAACTTCTCGGATTCGGCGGGAGCCGGCGACGAGGTCGGTGAACTCGCCAGCGCGAACTTGTACAGGTTCGGTTCGTCGGCGACAGCGTGGACATAGACGGCGATGACGGTGCGGGTCAGCGTGTACTCGTCGACGTCGTCGTGAATGGCCTCGATCAGACGCGGTAGGAGCACGGTCTCGAAGAACCGGACGGTCGTCGCCACGCCCAGATCGCTCTTGTCGGCGAAATAGCGGTACAGGACTGTCTTGGAGACGCCGATGTGGCCGGCGATCTCGTCCATCCCGACGTCCGGCCCGAGCTCACGGACCGCGTCGATGACGCCGTCGGTCAGTTCGGATCGTCGGGCCTGCTTGTGCTTCTCCCAGCGCTGGCGTCGTCCGTCGGGTTTGGTCCCGTTCTCGCTGACGGTGCTCAGCAGCGCTTGCTCGAGGCCCCGGGTGACACTGGCCGCCGCCGTCAGCGCGGCGCGCGCGGCCGCCGCGGGTTTGGGACGGGTGGGCTTCATGGGGCAAGCGTAATTGACGTCGCATTCACCGAGGTACGCGATGAAGGTCTCGAACCGGCCTGTTCGACGGCGTCGGAGCATGTGCAGGCTCGCCGCGACGGGTAAGACTGGATTCATGTCTTCCACAGTGGTCCCGGAAGTGCGGGACGAACCCGGGAGGCCGGCACCGCGATCGGCACCCGGCTTTGCCGGTGATGGTGCCGGCGACGCTCGCCGGCGTCGAGACCTACGCAAGATGAAGGTGGTCGCGACCAGCTTCCTCGTGTTCGCGGCGATCGTCTACCTGTTCGCCCGCTACCTCGAACACCGCGACGGCGCGGACGTGGCCGCGTGGGTCGGGTATGTGCGGGCCGCGGCCGAGGCCGGCATGGTCGGCGCCCTCGCCGACTGGTTTGCGGTGACCGCGCTGTTCCGGCATCCGTTGGGCCTGCCGATTCCGCACACCGCATTGATCCGCAAGAAGAAGGACGACATCGGCGACCAGCTCGGCGAGTTCATCGAAGACAACTTCATGACGCCGGAGGTGGTGGTCCACCGCGCCGAACAGCTGGACCTGCCGCGTCGTCTGTCGACGTGGCTCGCCGATCCGCGCAACGCCCCCCGGGTGTCCGACGAGGCCGCGCGGCTGATCCAGCTGGCGTCGGAGATGCTGCGCGACGAGGACGTCGAACAGCTCATCCAGGCGGCGCTGAAGTGGGCTGCCGAGCCGGAGTGGGCGCCGCCGACCGGTCGCATCCTGGAGCAACTGATCGCCGAGGATCGTCTGGACCCGGTGTTCCAGTTGCTGTGCGACCGCGCGCACGAGTGGGCGCTGGGCAGCCAGGACCTCATCGACCGCGTGGTCGACAAGGACGGTCCGTCGTGGACACCGAAGTTCGTCAACAACTTCGTCGGCGACAAGATCTACCGCGAACTCGTCGACTTCACCTACAAGGTCCGCACCGACCCCAATCACGAGCTTCGTCGGTCGATGCACGAGTTCGTCGAGCAGTTCTCCCAGGATCTGCAGCACGACCCGGACATGATCGCGAAGTTCGAAGGCATCAAGCAGGAGCTCGTGGGGCGCGACGAGGTGACCGGAGCCGCGTCGACCGCGTGGAAGACGGGCAAGGCCGTGATCGAGCAGATGCTGGCCGACCCCAACAGTACGTTGCGAAACACGTTGTCGGACTCCATTATTCGGCTGGCGGTCCGGATTCGCGACGACCGTCCGCTGCAGGAGAAGATGAATGGATGGGTGGCCCGGGTGGCCCATCACGTCGCTGCGAACTATTCGCAGGAGATCATCTCGGTGATCACCGAGACCGTCCGCGGGTGGGATGCCGACGACACGAGCCGCAAGATCGAGTTGCAGGTCGGACGGGATCTGCAGTTCATCCGGATCAACGGCACGGTGGTCGGTTCGTTGGCAGGACTCGCGATCTATACGGTGTCGGTGCTGATCTTCCATTGATCCAAGCATTTCGCGCCGGCCAGGAATCGAGTTGAGTTGGAGAACGCGAGTGCTGCAGCACTCTCGTTCTCCAACTCGGCTCCGGTTGTCGCGGGTGCCATGCGAGCAGGCGTCTCGTCCTCTCCTCGCGGGTTAGCGCTCTGCTTGCTTCTGCTAGCACGCGAGGTCGATACTTGGCAGGACAGGTGATCGACGACGATGGGAACACGATGCACGCGGAGCAGCCCGAGGAGCCTGCACCCCAGCCGGACCCAGCCGGGGTGACTGCAGCCGGGGTGACTGCAGACGGGGTGACTGCAGACGGGGCCGATGCCACCGACGACGACGGCGCGTCGAATGCGGTTGAGGCAGTGGCCAATGCGGCTCAGGACATCGGTGCGTTCATCCGTTCGCAGCGTGTGGCGGCGGAGGTGTCACTGCGTCAGCTCGCCGAACGTGCCGGGGTGAGCAATCCGTATCTGAGTCAGATCGAGCGCGGACTTCGTAAGCCGTCGGCGGACGTGCTCGCTCAAATCGCCAAGGGGCTGCGCGTTTCTGCCGAGGTCCTCTACGTGCGGGCGGGGATTCTCGAGGAACGTCCGGCGAGTCCGGTGCGCGACGCGTTGATCGCCGACGACTCGATCAACGAGCGGCAGAAGCAGATGTTGTTGGAGATCTACGACTCTTTCCGAAAGGAGAACGCAGCAGACGGCAACTCGTGATCTCCTGAACACGAACGTCCTTTCCCTGTCGCAATCTCCACCCTGCAAGGAGCTACCGATATGACCGACAATCCGTTGGCGACCGCCGTCGCCCAGGTGTCCGCTCTGCTCGCGGAAGCGCGCGAGCGTGGTGAGGCGGCCGGCGAGCAAGCCCAGTCGAAGCTTGCTGAGACTGTCGGAAGTACCCAGTCGAAGCTTGCTGAGACTGTTGAGACCACGCAGGCCAAGTTGGTCGAGACAGTGGAGACCACGCAGGCGAAGCTGACCGAGAAGGTTGAAAACACCCAGTCGAAGCTTGCTGAGACTGTCGAAAACACCCAGGCGAAGATCACCGGGTCTCGGGACGATGCTCAGGCCCGGATCGACGATGCGCTCGCGACGGCGTTGGCGTTGTTCGATGAGGCCAAGACCAAGTTGTCGTCGTTGCCGATCGAGGTGCCGCCGGAACTGGAGGAGTTGCGGACGCGGTTTTCGTCGGACGAGTTGCGCAAGGTCGCCGAGGCGTATCTGGCGGTTGCGGCCGGGTTGTTGACGTCGTTGTCGGAGCGCAGCGAAGAGGTTGTCGAGAAGCTGAAGTCGCAGCCGGTGGTCGAGGCGAATCTGCCGAAGCTGGAGAAGGTGTACAGCGACGCCGTCGGGCTCACCGAGGACGCATTGGGAGTGGTGTCGGCGCAGACGCGTCTGGTCGGAGAGCGCGCCGCGAAACTGACGGGTGGGTCGTCGAGCTCTCCCGCACAGAAGAGTCCCGCCAAGAAGGCTCCCGCCAAGAAGGCTCCCGCCAAGAAGGCGGTCGCGAAGAAGACCCCAGCGAAGAAGGCAGCTCCGACGAAGCCGGCGGCGACGAAGGCCGCACCTGCACAGAAGGCGCCTGCGAAGAAGGCGGCAGCAAAGCAAGCTCCGGCAAAGAAGGCGCCTGCAAAGAAAGCTCCGGCAAAGAAGGCCCCCGCCAGGAAGGCAGCTGCGAAGAAGGCCGAGTCGGTGAAGGCGCCCGCGAAGAAGGCTGCAGCGAAGAAGGCTGCCGCGAAGAAGACCGCAGCGAAGAACACCGCAGCCAAGAAAGTGGCAGGGAAGAAGGCGCCGGCCAAGAAAGCGGGCGGGCGCACCGCCGGCTGACATCGTCGCGACCCCGGGGCGGCTTGCCGAGTCACAATCGGCGGTCGATTCGTCGGGGCTACTACAGTGATGGCGTGGATTTCTTCTCAGTCATGTCCGCCGGACAGAACCTGATCCTGTGGGCGTTGACCGTCGTCGCGGGTGTGGCGTCGTTGATCGCCCTCATTCACGCAGCGATCCAGCGCAAAGATGCCTTCCCCGCGGTCGATCGGCAGTCGAAGGTCATCTGGGTGGCATTGCTGGCCGGTGCGACGCTGTTCATCTGGTTCTTCCAGGCGCCGTCGCTGCTGTACCTGGTCGGCGTTGTCGCCATGCTCGTGTACATCGTCGACGTGCGACCGCGAGTCGACGCGATCCAAGGCAAGTCGTGGTTCAAGAAGGCGTGATCACCGCTGCAGAGAGGCGCTGACGTCGTGGCCGAGTATCGGATCAACGAACTGGCCGAGGCGTCGGGCGTGAGCGTCCGCAACATCCGCGTCTACCAGGACCGAGGATTGCTGCCCGCACCGATCATTCGGGGTCGGGTCGGCTGGTACTCCGACGAACACCTCGTCCGGCTCAATCTGATCTCACGGATGCTCGAACGCGGCTACACGTTCGCGACGATCAGCGAACTCCTGCACGCCGCTCACCATGGGATGCGCGTGGAGCAAGTGCTCCGCGGAACCCCGAAGACCGGGCGGTTCCGCAACTTCAAGCGCGCTGCGACGATCACCATCACCGAGTTACGCAAGACCCTCAACGCGAGCGACCGGTCGATCGCACTCAGCCAGAAACTCGGCTTGCTCGCCAAGGACGGCGCGCACTATGCGATCAAGAACCCGGAACTGCTCGAGGGCGCCGAGGTGCTGGTGAAGAGCGGCATCGACATCGACGTACTGCTCGACCGCTGGGTGCGCGTCCAGGGCGACCTCGAAGACGTCGCACAGAGCTTTGTCTCCATCATCACCGACCGGTACTTCGACGAGAACCTGCCCGACCTCGGTGAGGCCGGCGTCAGCAGAATGGCCGAACTGATCCAGACGGTGCGGCCGATGGCCCACGAGATCGTCGAGACCACCTTCCGCAAGGCGCTCGACGAGCAGATCTCGAAGGCGATCGGCGAGGCCGCGACCTACTTCGATGCTGCCCAGGAAACCCCCGCAGAGCCGGACCGGCCTTGAGGTTGCCATCGCGCTCGGAAACCGAGCGCGATGGCAACCTCGTCGACGGACGCCCAGCAGCCCATCGCATACGACAATGAGCATTGGTACATTGGAGGCCGATGCACGTGGGCAGCGACGCCGGACGTGAGTAGGGAGTGTGCGGTGAAGAAGAGTTCAACGGCCGCGGTTGTTGGTGCGGCGCTCGGCGCGGGTGTTGTCGGACTCGGTGTGGGCACCATCTTCGCCGGCATCGCACGCGATGCCTTTCGCGCGGAACCGGCTGTCGACGACGGTCCCGACGACCTGCTCAGGGCGCCCAGCACCTCACCGACGCGTCCGTTGGTGCACACCGCGGACCGCACGCGGCTCAACGTCGAGGTGCATGGCCCGTCGATCGACGATCACGACCACGACGTCCTCGTGATGGTGCACGGCTGGACCTGCAACACCGCGTATTGGTACCCGCAGATCAACGCGTTGGCCGGGGATCGGACCGTGGTTGCCTACGATCAGCGTGGACACGGCACCAGTGAGCGTGGTCGGCGGCGGCCGACCGTCGCGATGCTGGGTGAGGACCTCGACGCGGTGCTCGACGCGGTGGTCCCCGAGGGTCGACGAGCGGTTCTGGTCGGACACAGCATGGGCGGCATGACCATCATGTCGTGGGCGGCCCAGTTCCCCGACCGGGTCGCCGACCGCGTGTCCGGGGTCGCGCTGACCTCGACCGCCGCCAAGGCCGTGCTCCAGAATCACGCGCTCGTCCCGGTGAACCTGCCGCGCTACACACGGCCGTTCGAGGCGACCGTGGGCAAACTGTTCACCTCGACGCCGGTGCCGATTCCGAAGACCCCCTACGGTGGTCGGCTGTCGCACTACATCGCCCTGGGCCCCAACGCACGCAAGTCGCATGTGGACTTCGTGGACGAGATGATCGGCGCCTGCCCTCCGCGGTCCCGGGCCGGATGGGGTGCCGCGATGGGCAAGCTCGACGTGACCGCCGGGTTGGAGGCGCTCTCGGTCCCGACCACGGTCATCGTCGGCACCGACGACCGGCTGACCCCGCCCGCGCATGCCGAACAGATGGCAGAGGTGTTGCGGCGCAACGGAAACCTACGCGACCTCGTGGTCTACGACGGTGTCGGGCACATGTCGAGCATCGAGGCCGCCGAGCGGTTCAACGAGCTGCTGGGTGAGATCCTCGCGGACGTGGGGAAGCAGCGGGTCGAGGTCTGATCTGAAGGGAGCCGGCGGGTAGGTGGCGGCGCTACAGCTCGCAGTTGACCAGCACGGGTTCCGGGCGCAACGTCACGCCGAAGGCGTCGTGGACCCCGTCGCGGACGTCGCGTGCGAGGGCAAGGAGTTCGTCGGTGGTGGCGTCGCCCCGATTGGTCAGTGCCAGAGTGTGTTTCGTGGACAAGCGCACCGGGGAGTCGGGTCCCGGGTAGCCGCGGGCGAAGCCGGCCCGCTCGATGAGCCAGCCGGCCGAGAGCTTGATGCCGACCGAGGAGTCCGCTGCGTCGGCCGGGTACGACGGCACGCTGATGTCGGCGCCGAGCACCTCGGTGATCCGACGCACGGCCTTTGCTGCCTCCTCGGCGTCGAGGATGGGATTGGTGAAAAACGAACCGGCACTCCAGGTGTCGTGGTCGTCGGCGTCGAGGACCATGCCCTTGGCGCGCCGCAGCCCGACCACCTGCTCGCGTGCCGCAGCGGCGTCGACCCGTTCGCCGGGCTCGACCCCGAGCAGCGTCGACAGTTCGCGGTAGCGGATGGGCTGGCTGAGTCGATTCTCGTTGAGCCAGAACGAGACTGCGACGACGACGAAGTCGTCACGATGCTTCAGATTGCTGGTCCGGTAGCCCAGTCCGAGTTCGGCTGGCGCAACCCAGCGGAGTCCGCCCGAGCGGCGGTCGAGCACCTGCACCTCGCGCAACACATCCGACACCTCGACGCCGTAGGCCCCGACATTCTGTACCGGTGTCGCACCAGCCGCGCCGGGGATGCCCGACAGGCATTCCAGCCCGCCGAACCCGGCATCGAGCGTGGCTGCCACAAGGTCGTCCCAGGTCACGCCGGCGTCGGCGGTCACGTGGCTGCGGCCGGATTCACGGCCGGTGCCGAATTCGATCTTCTCGCTGCCGATCACCACGGCGGTGCCGTCGAACCCCTCGTCGGCGATGACGAGGTTGGAGCCGCCGCCGATGATCAGGACGGGTTCGGCCTGCCGGTCGAGGTCGATGACGGTCTCCACGACGCCGCGTGTGTCCGGACAGCGGACCAGGTCGCGGGCGGGACCGCCGAGACGCAGAGTGGTCAGGTCGGCCAGCGGGGCGGCGTGGCGGATGTCGGTCACGCCCCAACGGTAGCTGTCTGCGTCCTCGGTAGTGGTCTGGGTCATCGGTTGCTGTTGGACGTGCTCGGTCACCCGGTCGCGTCCAACCGGGTAGCGTTGCGCCCATGTCGAGCAAGCTGCAGCATTCGGTCTCCTATCCCTTTTCCACGCAGCGGTTGTGGGAGATCGTGTCCACCGAGCAGTACTGGCACGACCTGGTCGCGCGCATCAATTCCAGCCACGGCCGGGTCGACTCCTTCACCCTCGACGGCGACACGGTGGTGGTCGAGATGCATCAGGGTGTGCCGGCCGACAAGCTGCCGTCGAGCGTTACCAAGATCAAGCCCGGCGACATGGAGATCCCGCGTCGCAACACCTATCGGTTGGTGGGTGACAAGGTCGACGGTGAGATCAGTGCGACCGTCGACGGCGCGCCGGTGAAGATCCGCGGGACGGTCGTGACCACGGGCGATCCGGCCCGAACCGACTACACCGCCGACGTCGCCGTGAGCATTCCGCTGCTCGGCGGGAAGATCGAGAAGTCGGTTATCGGTCAATTGATCGACTTGCTTGACGCCGAACACGGGCACACCGTCGATTGGGAGCAGGAGAATCGCCTGACGTAGCCTGGTGCCTATGGCACGACGGCTCAGCTATTCCGCACGTTACAAGCACCCTGCGGAGAAGCTCTATCAGGCGCAGAGCACCCGCCAGTATTGGGACGACATGATGGCGGGGTTCCAGATGATCTCCCCGCACTGCGAGGTCGCATCCTTCACGTCCGACGAGACCGGGCTGCGCGCAACTCTGAAGCAGACGATCGGACGCGACCAGCTCCCGGCGCTGGCGCAGACGGTGTTGATGAAGGACATGGTCATCACCCGTGAGGAGTCCTTCGGTCCGTACGACCCGGACAACACCAAGGGCACCTACAACGCGTCGATCCCGGCCGGACCGGGCAGCCTCAACGGTTGGCAGGAGCTGTTCCCCACCGACACCGGCTGCACGATCCGCAAGACCACCGAGGTCAAGGTCTTCATCCCGTTCGTCAACGCCAAGCTCGAGCAGATGATGCTGGTGAACCTCGTCGACCTGTTCCGGGCCGAGGCGGAGTACGCCAAGGACTGGATCGACAAGAACTTGTGACGTCGGGCGGGTCCCGAACAGGCCCGAACTCGCCGCATCACGGCAGAATCACCCGCGGCACCACCAACATCAATCGCCTGCGGCGCGTCGACCGGTGGATGGCGCACGAACCGCGAGTCCTGGCTGCGCTGTCGAGGTCGACGCCACTCGTCGTCGACCTCGGCTACGGCGCGCGTCCCGACACCACCCTCGAGATGGCTTCCCGTCTGCGGACCGTCGCACCCACGGTTCAGGTCGTGGGGTTGGAGATCGATCCGGAGCGGGTTGTCGAATCCCGCGACGGTGTCCGTTTTGCCGTCGGCGGATTCGAACTGGCCGGTCTGCGGCCCGACGTCGTCCGCGCGTTCAACGTCCTGCGTCAGTACGACGAAGACGAGGTCGCGGCG
This sequence comes from Gordonia sp. NPDC003585, assembly GCF_040610755.1. NCBI lineage: Bacteria > Bacillati > Actinomycetota > Actinomycetes > Mycobacteriales > Gordoniaceae > Gordonia > Gordonia sp. NPDC003585. The sequence goes on from NZ_JBEXMX010000026.1 coordinate 56,182, forward strand.
GCGTGGACGCAGATGCGGGCCGCACTTGCCCCGACCGGTGTCATCGTCGAGGGCACGTGCGACGAGATCGGCCGACGCTGTGCCTGGGTACTGCTCGACGCCGACGGTCCGGTCAGCCTGACGCTGAGCTGGGCGCCCGAGCACACCGACCGCCCGTCGGAGATGGCCGAACGCCTCCCCAAGGCCCTCATTCACCGCAATGTGCCGGGCGAGCCGATCCACCGGCTGCTCACCGTCGCCGACCAGTGCTGGGACATCGCGGCACCGCACGCGCCCTACGGGCCGCGAGCCCGGTGGCGGGCGGCGCTGGGGCTGCTCAGACAGCGTGGCGTCGACTGCGTGGTCCCGCGTGGCCGGTCCGTCGACAACATCCTGTCGGTTCCTTGGAGTCTGGTTGCCCCACTGCGCTCCCGTTAGGGTGGCCGGTATGCGTGTGGCGATGGCCCAGATCAGTTCCGACGACGACCCGGCGGCAAACTTGTCGACGGTGGTTGCCGGGATTCGCGACGCGGCCGCGCAGGGCGCCGACCTGGTGGTCTTCCCCGAAGCCGCGATGTGCCGGTTCGGGGTGCCGCTGAAACCGATCGCCCAGCCGATCGACGGGCCGTGGGCCGACGCCGTGGTGGCAGCCGCCGTCGAGTCCGGGATCACCGCGGTGGCCGGCATGTTCACCCCCGCCGACGACGGTCGGGTCTACAACACGCTGCTGATCGCGCAGCCCGACGGCACCCGGGTCGGCTACGACAAGCTCCATCTCTACGACGCCTTCGGCTTCCAGGAGTCGCGGACGGTCGCACCTGGCACGACACCGGTGACCTTCGACGTCGGCGGCACGACGGTCGGCGTTGCCACCTGCTACGACGTGAGATTTCCGGGGTTGTTCAGCGGGCTCGCGCGTCTGGGCGCCGACGTCATCGTCGTGCCGACATCATGGGGTGCGGGCCCGGGAAAGCGTCACCAATGGGAGGTTCTGGTAACGGCTAGGGCGCTGGATTCGACGTCATTCGTGGTGGGTGTCGGACAGGCGGTACCTGCCGATCCCGACGTGGCCGACTCCGGTGCACCCACCGGAATAGGGCACAGCCAAATCACAGATCCCTTCGGTACGGTGGTCGCCGCGTACGACGAGAGCGTCAAGCTCGACGTTCATGAGCTCGACCTGGCCCTGGTGGAGAAGGCCCGCAAGCAATTGGCCGTTCTCGCCAACGAGATTCACCTTCCCACCGCGTTGACACCCCATCGCATTGACACCGAGAACCCCGACGGGCGGGCGTGAAGCCCACCCACCGAGGACGGAATCCATGACTGACGACAACACCGATCGACCGTCGCCCGCCGAACCGGCATCGCCCGGGTCCGGCGGCGAACACGACGCGCCGACCACCGAGCAGCCCACTGCGGACACTCCTGCGGACACCACGTCTGCGGAAACCACGTCGGGGGCCGGGACGACGATCGGGCCCTCCATGCGCAACGACGATTCCCCCGCGACGGAACAGTTCGAGAGGGCGTCGACAGCGCCCTCTCCACGCGCCTACTCCAGCGTGGCGGGCTCTCCAGCCGTCGGCTCGAGTACCGCCCAGTTCGAGACCGGCGCCAACCCGGCCGATGACTTCGGACCGATCCCGCCGGCGTCCGGTCCGCAACCGGCCGTCACTCCGGCAGGAGGGTCGCGCGCGGTTCGGTCGGCACCCGGCAGGAAGAAGCGCAGCGTGACGCAGATTGTCATCGCCTCCGTGGTTGCGGTGGTGCTCGTACTGGTCATCGCCGGCGTCGGTAGCGAACTGTATTTGCGGAATCGACTGACGAACTGTGTGTCGGACTCCATCAGCAAGTCGTCGGGATTCCCCGTCGAGGTGTCGTTGAGCAAGAAGCCGATCGTGTTGCAGTGGATCAGCGGCAAGGCGCCGTGGGCCGAGCTCCACGGCAGTGGCGACAACGGCGAGCTCATCGATGCCCGTGTCGAGAACGTCGCGACGTCCGGCGGTGACATCGGCAGCGTCGACGGGCGGATGAACATCAACGGCATCGCGCTCGACGGTCGGGCCGAGAACATCACCAACGACGGTTCGGACGCGGTACGGTTCGGCAGCCTCGATGCCACCGGAGCGGTCACCTTCGATCGCGTGGTCGCGGCGGGCAAGGAGCAGGGGAACGGCACCGATCCGAACGGTCAGCCCACCGGCATGGCCGGTGGCATCGAGAAGATCACCGGCAACCCGGCCGACCAGACCATCGAGGTGGTGTCGAACTTCCCGGCGCTGTTCATGATGATCCCGGTGATCACCGTCATCAAACCGATCCTGACCGACGGCAAGGTGACCTTCCAGGCCGTCAAGGTGACCGCCGACATCCCGATCCTGAGCAGCATCGCGATCCCGCCGAACTTCGCCCAGCAGATCATCGACCAGGTGACTCCGCAGATGTTCGGGTCATTCTTCAACGAGGTCACCATGACCAACCTCAAGGTGACCGCGACCGGTGTCGATTTCGCGCTGAACGGCAAGGACGTTCGGTTCGAGAAGACGATGATGGCGAATTCCAGCGAGTCGGTGGACTGCTCGATCGTCTGACGTCGCTCGGTTCGTCGGTACGCTGGAGCTGTCCGGTTTGTCGGGCCGTCGGCCCGCCTGATCGGGTCCGACCGCCGTCAACCCTGGAGTTTCGATGCCGACCCTCATCCTGATCATCGTCGTTGTTCTGATCGTGGTCGCGGTGGTCGTCGTCGCGCAGAATCGGTCGGGCACCAGCCGTGCCGAAGCGCTCGACGACGCCAAGGCCGACGCCCGACAGGCCATCGAGCGTCTCGGTGGTCAGGTCTACCTGCTGGTGGGGGATTCGCCCGCGTCCAAGGCGGCGCTCGCCGACGCCGCGGAACGGCACACTGCTGCGGGGTCGCAGATCGACCAGGCCGCGACGCCCGCGCAGGCGCGTCTGGCCAAGCAGACGGCCATCGAGGGGCTCTACTACATCCGCGCGGCGCGAACCGCGATGAACATGGATCCCGGTCCGCCCATCCCGGAGCTCGACGGTCAGAAGAGCGCGGGCGCGGTGACCGAGGACCGGTCCGTCGAATTCGAGGGCCGCGAGGTGGAGGCGTCGCCCACTCCGTCGTCGCGCACGCCGAACTACTATCCGGGCGGTCGGGTTGCCGGACGCCCCGTGCCCGCAGGCTGGTACTCCGAACCGTGGTGGAAACCCGCACTGGTGGCCGGCGCCTGGGGCGTCGGCTCGATGCTCCTGTTCTCGACGCTGTTCGCCGGAATGGCCGGAGTCAATTACGACGCAACGGCTTTCGAGAACGGCGCCGGTGATGGATCGGACGCGAGTGCGTTCGACGGGGGAGACATGGGCGGTGGTGATCCCAGCGGCGGCGATCCCGGCGACTTCGGTGGCGGCGACTTCGGAAGTGACTTCGGCGGTGGGGATTTCGGGGGCGGTGACTTCGGAGGCTTCTGACTTCTGATCCGAAAGTACTGCTTTCGGCCCCCTGAACTGCGGCAATCTGTACCTGGGAGCCCAGTTAAATGCACAGTGCACGTGGCCGGGCTCAGGCGTACAGACAACCGACCGGGGTGGTCGACGTGTTCCTGTGGCCTCACCGGCTCGCCGCAGCTTTTGTGTCCGAAACGGTCTTCCTGAGGTGTCTCCGAGGGCAATATGCCCTCGGAGACAGCTGACGCGGACCGTTCTGGACGGCTCAACTCTTCCCGCCTCCACGATCGTCGCGCAGGGCAAATCCGAGGAAAGGGTCAGGCAATTCGAAGAGTTCGGATGCCGAGGTCGTGGTCCTCAGTTGAACACCACGGTCTTGCGTCCGTGCACCAGGACGCGATCTTCGAGGTGCCAGCGCAATCCCCTTGAGAGAACCAGGGTTTCGATGTCACGACCCTGACGCACCATGTCGGAGACGCCGTCGCCGTGATCGACGCGGATGACATCCTGCTCGATGATCGGTCCGGCGTCGAGGTCGGCGGTCACGTAATGGCAGGTGGCGCCGATGAGCTTCACGCCGCGGGCGAAAGCCTGGTGATAGGGCCGTGCCCCAACGAAACTCGGCAAGAAGCTGTGGTGGATGTTGATCGCGCGGCCTGCCCAGGCGTCGCACAGCTGCGGCGGCAGGATCTGCATGAAGCGGGCGAGAACGATGGCGTCGGGCGAATAGCCATCGACGATGCGACCGACCTCGGCGAACGCGTCGGCCTTGCGGTCGGCGGCGAACGGGACGTGGTGGAAGGGGATGCCGAATCGCTCGGGCAGTTCCTGGAGGTCGCGGTGGTTGCCGATCACCGCGTCGATCGTGGCGGGCAACTCGCCGCGGTAGGAGCGACCCAAGAGGTCAGACAGGCAGTGGCTTTCCTTGCTGACGAGCAGCACCACCGATTTGCGATGCCCGGTGTCGGTCAGCTTCCAGTCCGTGTCGGCGCCGAGCTCGTCGGCGACCTCGGCGGCGAACCGCTCGCGAACCGCGTCGGCGTCGAGGTCGGTGGAGTCGGCGCGAACAGCCTGCCGGGTGAAGAACCAGCCCGTCTCGGCGTCCGAGTGGTAAGCCGCCTCGGTGATCCAGCCGCCGATGTCGGCGAGGAAGGTCGAGATTCGCGCCACGATGCCGGTGCGGTCCGGGCATCCGAGGGTCAGCACATAGCGGTCGTCGGACGAGGCAGATGGGGACACGCAGTTCAGTGTGCCAAGCTCGACGTTGTGACCAAAACCGACCTACGACGTGGTGACGTCGCCGCGATCATCGACCACACCCTGCTCAAGCCGGAGGCCACCCGCGCCGACGTCGAGGCGACCCTTGCCGAGGCGGCCGATCTGGGTGTTTACGCCGTTTGCCTGTCGCCGTCGATGCTGCCCGTCGACAGTGGTGCCCAGAAGCTGTGCGTGGTCGCGGGCTTTCCGTCCGGGAAGCATCACTCGCTGGTCAAGGCGTCGGAGGCGCGTCTCGCAGTCGACACCGGTGCCGAGGAGATCGACATGGTGATCGACGTCGGTGCCGCGGTCGCCGGCAACTACGACGAGGTCTTCAGCGACATCCTCACCGTGCGCGAGGCGATCGGCGACGGTCCATTGCTCAAGGTGATCATCGAGTCGGCGGTGCTGCTCGACCGCGTCGGCCCCGACGCCGTCACCCAGGTGTGCCTCCGCGCGGCGACCGCCGGGGCGTCATATGTGAAGACCTCGACCGGCTTTCACCCCGCTGGCGGCGCCACCGTCGAGGCCGTCCGGCTGATGCGCGACGCCGTCGGCGACACCGTCGGAGTCAAGGCCAGCGGCGGCATTCGCACGGCCGACTTCGCCGAAGAACTCATCGAGGCGGGCGCGAGCCGACTGGGGTTGTCGGCGTCGCGCGCGGTGCTCGACGGTTTTCCTGACTGAGGAGCTGGTCGCTGACATGGAGCGTCTCGAAGTCGACGAGCCTCGAAGCCGCTGCCGCCGAGAGCGTCGAGATCTCTGTCCACACCCCTCCGAGTCCGACAACAATTCTTGTCGTACCCCTCTGCGATAGGGGACACATGTTCGAACCGGGGCGGGACACCAGCGAGGCCACACTGGCCGACGCGGGTGAAACCGATCTGGCCACAGCAGCTTCGGCGTTCACGCA
>NZ_JBEXMX010000027.1:0-61597 GCF_040610755.1 Gordonia sp. NPDC003585
CAGGTGTCGGGCCCGGCACGAGTGTCGCTGTCGTCGGCGACGGGGCCGTCGGCCTGTGCGCGGTGCTCGCCGCGCGGCAGCTGGGTGCCCAGACGGTGATCGCCATGAGCCGTCATGAGGCACGCCAGAAGATCGCGAACGAATTCGGCGCCACCCACATCGTCCCCGAACGCGACGACGAGGGCATCGCCAAGATCAAGGATCTGACCGGCGGCATCGGCGCCGATTGCGTCCTCGAGTGCGTTGGCACCGAAGGAGCCCGGCTGCAGGCGGCGGGCTCTGTTCGCGATGGCGGCAACATCGGGCTCGTCGGGGTGCCGCACGGCGATCTCCCCATCGACCAGTTGTTCTGGCGCAACGTCGGCATCAAGGGCGGACCGGCGAATTGCCGAGCCTACCTACCTCACCTCATGGATCTGACGTGGTCGCGAAAGATCCACCCCGGCTTGGTCTTCGACCTCGACCTCCCGCTCAGCGACATCGCCGAGGCCTTCGCCGCCATGGACGAACGTCGCGCCATCAAGTCGCTCGTCACGCCCTGACACCGACCGGGCCGTCACCACGGTGCCGATGCTGGCGGCGATGACCAAGTCGATGGCCGCGAGTCGTAGTGGCCCGGTCGGCTGATTCAGCAACACCCAGCCGGCAAGTGCCGCGACGATGGGCTCCAGGCTCAGCAGGATGCTGAAGACATGTCGCGGAAGTCGGCGCAGCGCAGCGAATTCCAGCGTGTATGGGATGACCGACGACAGCACGGCAACCGCAAGAACACCCACCAGCAGAATTGGGTCATCGAGCGCACGCATTGCGCCTGATGCTCCCAACGGCAACACGAACACCGTCGAAAATGCCAGTGCGACAGCAAGTCCGCCGGCGCCCGGCACTGCGTCGCCGACTCGCGCACTCGCGATGATGTAGAGCGCCCAGAATGATCCGGCCACCAAGGCGAACAGAACGCCGACGAAATCGAGCGAATCAGCCTGCGTCGCGCTCTCGACGCCGAGCAGGCCGATACCGGTGAACGCCAGCGCAACCCAGGCCAGGTCGACGGCGCGACGCGACAGCACGGCCGACAGCAGCAGTGGTCCCAGGAACTCGATGGCCACCGCCGCGCCCAGCGGCAACCGCTCGATGGCGCAGTAGAACGACCCGTTCATCCCGCCCAGTGCGAGTCCGAACAACCCGACGGACCGCCACTGGGACCAGGTCCACCGTCGCACTCGCGGGCGAACCACGACCAGGAGGATCGCGGCAGCCAGTCCCAAGCGCATCGTGGTGACGCCCCACGAGCCCATGGCCGGAAACAGGTGCACCGCGATCGCCGCCCCGAACTGCAGCGATACGCATGATCCGAGGATCATCCCCACTGCGGGAGCAGATGCGGGAGTGCGTGCCGTCGTGCTCACGCATCAAGCATCGACTCGCATAATTGATCAGTCCAGTGAATGTTTCTGGCGCTGTATCATCACTTCAGCTAACCAATGGAGGCAGGATGCTGAACGTCGCACGGCTGCGAATCCTGCGCGAACTCCACCTGCGGGGAACGCTCGCACAGGTCGCTCAGGCGTTGTCGTACACGCCGTCGGCGATCTCACAGCAGCTCTCAATGCTCGAACGGGAAACCGGTGTCCAACTGTTGGAGCACGTAGGCCGACGCGTCCGTCTCACCGACGACGCACTCACGCTCGTCGCACATACCGAGGCGGTGCTCGCGCAGTTGGAGCAGGCCGAATCCGATCTCGCCGCCGCGCAACCGGCCGTACACGGAACGCTGCGCCTGGCGTCGTTCCAGACGGTGGTCCTCGAGATCGCACCGCGCGTGCTGACACTGCTCGAGCAGAGCCACCCGGCTCTCGAGGTGGAGATCACCATGCGCGAGGTCGACGCGGCATTCAGCGGCCTGCTGTCCGGCCTGTTCGACGTGATTCTCGGCGAGGAGTACCCCGGCCTCCCCGACCCGGTACGCGAGGGAACCGACCGAACCGACCTCGCGCCCGATCCGCTCTACCTCGCCGTGCCCTCGCACGGTCCGTGGGCCGCACGGCCCGGCACCATCGCCGAACTCGCCTCGACCCCATGGGCATTGGACCCGCCGGGCAGCGCGAGCGGGGATTGGGCCCGTGCCATGTGCCGCAGCGCGGGCTTCGAACCTCGGGTGCGGTTCGAGGGGCCGGATCCGCTACTGCACGCCCACCTCGTGCGCACCGGCCACGCGGTCGCGTTCGTACCCGCCCTGATCGCGACGGATCACCTCGAGGGCACCCAACTCATCGAGTTGCCCGGCAGGCCCGAACGCATCCTGTACACCGCGGTGCGCGCCGGTCGAGCCGGACATCCAGCCGTGCGAGCACTCCGAGAAGCGCTCGCGCACAATGTCGCCGAACGTCAGCCGCGACGACCCACGCTATCGGTGAACTGATTCGCACCTGCGCGCCGGATGCGTCAACGTGCCGACAGCACCTGCGCACCATCCGCGGCGCGAACGTCGAGTGATCGAGATCGGGATGCGCCAGCATTCTGGTGAGAGTCGGCTTGTCCCACGGCCACAGGTCGACGGCACCGTTGGGGGTGAGATACCAGGAGTTACAACCGGTGTTCCAGACCGTCGGTGTCATCGCTTGCGTCACATCGGCATTGAACTTCTTGGTCGCTTCCTCGGTCACCTCGACCGTTGCGCTGGACGTCTGCTCGAGGTGATCGAGGAGGTCGGCGATGTAGCCTGCGGTGAGTTCGGAGGTGAGTTGCAGCGAGATCGAACCGGTGGGCGAGTTCGGCCCCAGCACCGTGAACATGTTGGGGAACCCAGGAACTGCGAGGGTCCGGTAGGCGCGCGGCCCGTCGGCCCACGCCTCGTCGAGCGTCATACCGTCTCGCCCGGACACGGTCATCGGCCGCGTGTAGTTGTGCGCATGGAATCCGGTCGCCAGCACGACCACATCGACGGGATGCGTTGTGCCGTCGGCGGTCCGAATGCCCTGAGCGGTGATCTCCGTAATCGGATCGTTGACGAGAATTGCATTGTGTGCCTGGATCGCACGGTAGTACGTGCCCGACACGACCTGTCGTTTGCAGAGCGGTTCGTAGTCGGGGGTCAGCACCGTACGGAGCGCACGGTCGCGTACCTGAACCCTCAACGACAGACGTGCGTACGCTTGGACGAGCCGGCGGCGCCAACTCGGACGGGTGGTGATGTCGGCAAGAATTCCTGAGCCCCAGAGCAGTGACTTTGTCAGCGTCTGATGCACCGGAGGGAGTCGTCGCAGAACCGACGACACAACTCGTGACTGCCGAATTCCCATGGGTGCCCACAGAATCCACTGCGGCGACCGGACGAAGTGGACGATCGAGGAGGCCGCGGGCTGCAGTGCCGAAACCACCTGAACCCCGGTCGATCCCGTGCCGATCACAGCGATGCGTTTGCCGTCGGTCACCACATCGCCGTCCCAGCGCGCGGTGTGAACCACCGGGCCGTCGAACTCTGCCAGACCAGGAATGTCAGGAATGGCGGGATGATGGAGAACACCGGTGGCACAGATGAGGACGTCGACGACCAGATCCTCGCCCGCTGCCGTCGAGACCGCCCACGTGCGGGCGTCGTCGTCCCAGGCGGCAGAGGTCACCTCGGTGTTGCACCGGATGTGCGGTGCGAGCCCGAACTGTTCGACGACATCACGGTGGTAGCGTTGAATCTCGCTGCCGTCGGCCCAGATTCGAATCCAGTCGGGTTTCGGGGCGAACCCGAACTGATAGATCTGCGACGGTACGTCGCACGTCAGACCCGGATACCGATTCCAGTGCCACACACCGCCGACGTCGTCGCCCTTCTCGAGAACAGCCACGTCGGTGTATCCGCGTTCACGCAGTACGTGCAGCGCAGTGATGCCGGCGACCCCTGCTCCGATGATCAGGATTCGCGGCGCGGTCATCCACCGGCCTTGCTTTCCCTCAGAGCACGCCGAACGGTGTGCCACGCAGTGCGCATGGCGGATTCGAACGCTTCGGCGCGACGCCCTCGGTTCATGAAGTTGGCCCCGAGTCCAGCGAGATCGGCTGCAGTGGGCAGAATTTCGACCACCTGAGTGCCGCGGCCGCGAACCTCGGCGACCTCCCGGCGCAACAAGCTCGACATAGGTCCGCGCAACGCGGCCTGCTCGATCAGTCCACCCACGCCGGGTACACGCACTCCAGGATGTGACGCCATCGGAGCGATCACGTAGATGACGTCGGCATCCTCGGGTTCGATGAGATCGACGGAGGCGGTCGATGCCGCGCCACCGTCGACGTAGGACCTGCCGTCGATCACGACCGGCGGCATCCAGCCGGGGATCGCCCAGGATGATCGCAATGCCTCACCAACGGTGATAGATCCGGGTTCGGTTCCGCCCCATACGGTTCGCCGACCGGCGCGGTAGTCGAACGCGACCATGCGGGCATCGGGGTGAGCGAGCCAACCCGACGAGTCGGCATACCCGTCCGCCAGTCGTTGCAGCCACGCGGCATCGGCACGTCCGGTCGGTGCGATGCCGGTGAGCGCCGCCAGTCCGTGCTGTGATCGCAGCAGTCTCGGATTAAGCAGCGGCGGACGCGGGATCCGCGGCAGGCCGAAGGGCGTGTCGACGACGTGGCGACGCAATCGGAGGTCGGCGCTGGTGCCGCGCTGCATCGCAACGAGTTCGTCGATGTCGGCGCCGCCGCCGATGATGGTGACGAGTTCCGCGCCGGCCGACGTTCCTTGCAGGACATCGGCGTCGCGGGGTTCGGACCCGAGTTGTTCGGCCAGCGCGTGTAGGGCGGCTACGACCCACGCCCCACCGATCGTGCCGCCGCAGCCGATGACGATCGCGGTCTTGCTCATCGGTTCCCTCCTCGCGAGGCCACATCGGCACTGCCGGCGTGACGGGCAATCCGGTCGGTGTACGCGCGACGCGCATCGGCATCGAGCGAGGTCAACGCGCGATTGTCACCGATGAGCCGCCGCGCACGGGACTCCAGCCATTCGGGTACGAGGCCGTCGACCAGCGACCAGCCCGGCCCCAACCAGCGCGGTACCGAGACCTCACGCGCACCGCTGAGAGAGGCGCCGACGACGGCCTTGGCCACCTCGACGGGGTCGACGGTCGGCATGCCGTGCCCCAGCGGAGCGCCTGACGACAGTTCGGTCCGAACCGCCGACGGCAGGACGGTCGACACCACCACACCCTGCTCGATCAGTTCCCTTCGCGCAGCGAGTGATACACCGCGCGCGGCGAATTTGCTGGCGTTGTAGGCCACCATTCCGGGAATCGGGACCGTCCCGCCATCGACGCCACATTGACGATGCGCCCGCCCCCGCCGCGGATCATCTCCGGGGCGACCGCCCGCATTCCGTTGATGACGCCTCGTACGTTGACGTCCAAGGTCAGGTCGATGACGTCGTCGGCCTCGTCGAGGAACGGACCGAGTGGCATCACGCCGGCGTTGTTGACGAGCACGTCGATACGACCCGACTCACGAATCACCTCGTCGACAAACGTCTGCCACGACTCGCGATCCCGCACGTCGAGGCCCGCGGAGCGCACACCGGGCAAGCCTGCGGCGGTCTCCTGGGCCACGTCGGCGTCCAGGTCACCGATCCATACCGAAGATCTTTGAGCCGCAAACACTTCGGCGGTGGACGCTCCGATTCCGCGAGCACCGCCGGTGATCACCACCACCGAGTCGGACAGGGGTCGCGCTGTGAGTCGTCGCATGCATATCCTCGCCGTCGCCATTTCGGATACCGACGGTATTTGGATACTTCGAGAATGTCAATGGCCGTTGTCACGCTACAGTGTGACGGTGGCGCGAATGAGCAGGGCCGACCGTCAGGCCATCACTCGACGCGAGATCCTTGACGCCGCACGTGTGCGCTTTCTGCGCGACGGTTATCGCGCCACAAGCCTCGAACAGATCGCCGACGACGCCGGCTACTCCAAGGGAGCCGTCTACTCCAACTTCCAGAACAAGGCGAACCTCTGCCGCGTCGTCCTGCAGGGTGTGCAGCAGGAGAAACTCGCCGAGGTCGCCGACATCGTGGCCCGCAGCGACGGAGTCTCTGACCTTCAGCATGGGCTGGAGAAGTGGATGAGCGACACCATCGGCGACGTCGGCTGGACAATGCTGGAGATGGAACTCTCGCTTGATTCGCGCGGTGACCGTCGGGTGGCCGAGATGATCATGACCATGCACACCGGCATGCGGGACACGATGGTGTCGGTCATCCAGCAGGCCGCCGATCACCTCGGCCTGGGGGCCATCTCCGACGAGCAAGCCCGGGAACTGGCCGGGATGTTGACCGCGACCACCTTCGGACTCGGCGTCCAGCGTGCGGTCAATCCATCGGTGTCGATCGAGCCCGGCATGGCGGTAATCCGGACGATTCTGGCCACCTTTGTCGGCGCCGACTGACGTAACGAGCCCTTCGCCGATCGCCCCCCCCCCCCGCTCCCTGAGGTGCTCGAGGCGCTAGCCGAGAGCCTCGAAGGGCTAGTGAGACAAGGCAATTAGACGACCACGTAGCTACGGTCACCAGGGGCTTCGAGGCTCGTCGACTTCGAGACGCTCCATGCTCGTACCTCGCATGGGGCTCCTCAGCCCGGCGGCTAGCGCTCCTCGCACCTCAGCCAGCGGGAGGGGCTCCGCCAGCGGAGACGCTACGACGACGTGCGCGCTCGCGGACACACCCAGGCACGCAAGAACTCTCGCAGTTCGTCGTCGGTACGTGGCGGGTGCGTGGGGTATTGCAGAAAGCTGAGCCAGATGCGCATCACCATTTCGGCGAGCCCCTGCATCGCCGTCTCGTCGTAGCCTTCGGCTTCCCAGTCCACCGACAGCCGGCGAAGCATCGACGCACCGAGCGCAATGGCACCGGCCGTGGTGGCCTCCTTTGTGAAGAACTCGGTCTCCCCGGCGCGCACGAGCAGGCCGATCGCCGGTTCGTCGGGCAGCACCCGCAGGCAGTAGATGATCGTCTCGGTGATCGCGTCCTGCGCTGTGGTGACGTGCGCGAGGTCGACAGCCATGCGATCGAGGAAGTCCTGCGCGCCGGCGGCGGCGACCGCGGCAAGCATGTCGTTGACCGTGGGGAAATACCGGTAGACCGTCTGGCGGGTGACGCCGATCTCGTTGGCCACGTCGGCCAGGGTGGTTTTCTGCGCGCCGTATCGGTCGACGCAGCGGATGGCCGCGTCCAGGATGCGCGACCGCGCCTCTTCCGAGTTTCGCGGCAGGTCACCCTGCCACCCACGTGTTCTCACCCGGACGATTTTCTCATGAGCCGCTGGCCGACGGTGTCGCCGGAGCCGCTTGCTGCTCAATCTCGACCGCAGCGCGTCCACGGAGCAACGCCGCGGTGAGCGATGTCCCGGCGACCACGAAACAGCACACGACGTAGAAGAGGTTGCCAGTCGGTGTGTCATTGACCGTGACCCCGTCGGATGCGCCGATGACGTCGGGCAGAGCGGTGATCCACAGAATGGCCAGCACGGCGAGGTAGAGGACCGGGAAGACCCGCAGGAACGGCCGCGCGGTCCGCGCAGCGGTTCCTGACGGATTTCGGCGGTGACGCCACCAATGCGTCACCAGGATGTAGCCGCCGACCAGCCACAGCAGGGCGATCTCGATGCCGAGCACGATCGTCTGGCCGGTCAGGTTGGCGTTCTCGCGGCCGAATACCGCGGTCGGAATGCTGAACAGCGGCATGCAGACGACTGCCAGAGCCCCGGCCACCACGGTGCGCCACGTCAACGACCACCCGCGTGGCGGATTCCCGGCTCGCGTGGGGTCGGCGACCAGCTTCGCGCAGAAGTAGACGAGGACACCGAACGACACAGAAGCGAAGAGCCACACGCTGTTCAAGGGCACCGAGTCCATCAACGGAACCGCCGACGGGTTGCCGAGTTTGGCGGAGTCAGGTCCGTAGAACGGCTCGTCGACGTTCCAGGCCCACCACTTCAGTTGCGGTCCCAGCTGATCGAAGATCTCGTAGAACGCCTGGTAGACAAGTGCTACACCGACGGCACCCCGCAGCGTGGATCCCTTGCTGCCGTCGAAGATTCCCAGGGCACGCACGATCTCGTAGGCCACCTGACTGAGCGCCGGATAGAACGCAACGATGTACAAGGGTAGCCGGTCGTACATGAACTGCACGGTGAAGACGTTGTGGGAGAACATGAATCCCATCGCGTCTTGCATGCCGAACCACTCCGGGAAGTACAGCGGTGGCTCGATGATGAAAAGGTAGACGAGTCCACCGAACCACAGCGCGAGGTTGGTGGCGTCACCATCGTTGCGCAGGCGCCGGATCGCGTGGACGAGTGCGAGGATCGCGCCCACAACGATCGTCAGCTCCAGCACAGGCAGCGTCCAGTTGTCGAGGCCAAATGGATTCCGGAGTGTGACAAATGGATTGGAGTCCTGACAGTCGAAGCCCAGGTAGCGGGTGATGATGTAGGCGGGTGATCCGGTGTCGCACGATACCGCCATGATCAGACCACCTGCACGCGCGGGAGCACCGTGGCCGGGCCACCCGGCTGGGGCCGGCCATCGCGATAGATGTCCGACGGCGGGTCGGCTTGCGGATCGAATCCGATCGGCAGCCGGTTGCGACCCACTGCACGTTTGATGGCAAACCTGGCCAGTCCGAACAGCACTCGCGGACTGGTCACCATCGCGGTGACCGGTTGTTCGAGGTTGAACACCGCGGTGAAGGCACTCTCCACCGCTTTGTCCTCACGACTCGTCGCCGAGATCAGGTTGAAGATCGGCCATCCCGCGCGGGCGGCGATGCGCTGGCGCCAGCGGGGCGCGATCTCGGTTCCTTCGGCGTTCTCGTAGCCCTGGTCTCGGGCCAGCGCGAGAACCCAGATGTCGTCCAGCAATTCGCGTTGCGCCGCGAAGTATCGCTGCGGGAAGGCGGCGTCGAGCAGGGCCTGACCGCGACGCAGCTCGACGTCGAGCATGTCGCTCAGCAGGACGGCGCTCTTGGCAGCCGACGTCATCCCCTGTGCGTAAAAGGGATTGAAGCCACAGATCGCATCACCGAGGACGATGAGGCCGGCGGGCGGGTTCTCGAGCTCGTCGAAACGACGCCGCTTGTTGCCGGTCGACTTGGTGACGAACACCTTCGACAGTGGCTCACACAACGCCATGATCTTGGCGAAGACGGGGGTCCGGAGCCGAGTGGCGGCGTCGTAGAAGTCGTTCTCCTTGCGCGGCATCGGGTGCCCCCAGGAGCCCATGGTCACGAGCACTCGGTCGCCTTCGATCGGGAAGATCTGGCACAGGAAGTCGTGTTCAGGCGGGTGCGGACCGGTGTCGCTGGTCGGCATCACCGACAGTTGGTGCCACCACCAGGACTCCGGCAGATCGGCCGGTTTCTGGAACCACTGGGTGGTGTAGGTGACCCCGGCGTCGAGCGATTGCACCGGCGCCTCCGGCCAGCCCGCCTTGACCAGCCAGTCCGACACGAGCGATCCGCGACCGAGCGTGTCGACAACGAGGTCACCCTCGATCAGCCGACGGTCGGGGCCGTCGTCACCGCCGGTCGCCCACACGCCGGTGACCCGGCCGCCCGACTCGGCGTCACCGACGATCTCGATGCCCTCGACGTTGACGCCCTCGACGACGTGAACATTCCTGAGCTCACGCAGCTTGCCGCGCAAGGTGCGCTCGATCAGCAGCCGCGACGCATACACCATGGTCATGGTGCTTTCCTGCCGCGGAATCCAGCCGCTGCCTTCGCAATGCGCGGCCGCCATCGACGGCATGAGATGCATTCCTCCGGCGTCGATCAAAGCGTCTTCGTAGCCGGGGAAGAGGGTGTCCATCGCGCGGCGACCCGCGTTGAGCAGGAAGTGCGGGTGCTTGCTCTGTGGCACTCCGCGCCGATGCTCGGCGTCGTCGGGTATGAGGTCGCGTTCGAGCACGACGACCTCGTCGAAATACGGCGCCAGCGCACCGGCCGCGCACATCCCCGCAACACTGCCGCCCATCACGACAGCACGCCCACCCAGTAGCCCCATCCCAGCCTCCGCGTTACGCCATACATTCATTGGATGGTGTATGACCATAGGCAGCGGTGCCGACGGGAGTCAATGAGGAAATATTCAACAACTGGTGACATTCTCCCGCTTGAGTCTTAAGCTCAAGTGCATGCGTGCGATGATTCTCAAAGAGTTCCGCGAGTTGCGGCGCGATCCGCGCACGCTCGCGATGTTGATTGCGCTCCCGTTGCTGCTGCTGGTCATATTCGGTTACGCCGCAAACTTTTTCGTCTCCTCGACGGAAACGGCGGTCGTCGGTCCACAAGCCCAGCAGGTGGCCGACCAACTGCCGTCGTACTTCGACGTCAAGACCATCGAGCCCGGCGACACCGAGCAGGACGCGGTGAACCTGTTGAAGGAGAACAAGGTTGACGTCGCGATCGTCACCGGACAGACACCGGCTCTGGCGTTGGTCGACGGCTCCAATCTGTTCTCGGCCCAGTCCACGGTTGCCGCCCTCAACAAGGCCGGCAACATGGTGAAGACGCAGGTGCTGTTCAATCCCGACCTGAAGACCTCCTGGGTGATGGTGCCCGCGATCATCGGGCTGATCCTCACCTTCATCGGAACCATCGTCACCAGCATCGGCCTGGTGCGCGAACGGGAAGCGGGCACACTGGAACAGTTGGCCGTCATGCCGATCAAGCCCAGCCAGGTGATCCTGGGCAAGATCGCCCCCTACTTCCTGCTCGCGGCGATCGACATGATTATCGTGACCCTGTTGGGTATGTGGCTGTTCGGTGTTCCCTTCAACGGAAATGTGTTGACGTTCGCGCTCGGCGGCGGGATCTTCTTGTTCGTCGTACTAGGCCTCGGCGTGCTGATATCGACGATCTCGCAAACCACCGGCCAGGCAATTCAAACGGCTTTCTTCTTCCTGTTACCCCAGATCCTCCTGTCGGGCATGATCTTTCCGCTCGACGCCATGGCCGCCGGCGTGCGCTGGATCGGCTACCTATTGCCGCTGACCTACTTCACGATGATCTCCCAGGGTGTCATGCTCCGAGGCGCGCCGATATCTTCGCTCTGGCTGCCGCTGCTGATTCTGACCGTGATGGCCGTCGTGGTGTTCACCGGAGCGACGTTGCGGTTCCGGCGAGACCTGGCGCCCAATGCACCCAAGGCGCGCAGCGTCACTGCACCGGCCGATGCCTCGTGATCGCCTCGGCCACATCGATATCCGTCCAGTTCGGCGACACAGTAGCACTGGACGGCGTGTCGGTGGAACTGCCCGCCGGCACCGTGGTCGCGGTGGTCGGCGGTGACGGTGCGGGCAAGACCACGCTGCTGCGGGCGTTTGCGCGCAAGGTGATTCCCAACTCGGGACAGGTGACGTCGCCCGACAAGAACGGCCTGGGCTTTCTGCCTGCGGGACCGGGTAATTGGGGTGCGCTGACCGTCCGGCAGAACCTCGATTTCGTCGGCGGTATCTACGGGCTCTCCGGAGCCGAACTGGCCGAACGCCGTGAGGAGATGATCACTCGCGCCGGTCTCGGCGTCGCCGCCGACCGGCTGGCGTCGGCACTGTCCGGTGGCATGCGTCGCAAACTGGCCGCGTCGATGGCCATGATCCACCGCCCGAAGCTGATCATCCTCGACGAACCCAGTACCGGCGTCGATCCGGTCAGCCGAATCGATCTGTGGCGCATGATCTCCGAGTGCGCCGCCGATGGCGCCGCGGTGATCATGTCGACGACCTACCTCGACGAGGCCGAGCGTGCGGGCTCACTCCTGGTACTCGACGGTGGACGCACCCTCGCGCAAGGTTCCTACGACGACGTCCGGGCCGGATTTCGTGGAACCATCACGCGCGCAACCCGACCGGTGCGACCTGAATGGTCGTGGCGTCGTGGCCACGAGCGTCACGAATTCTGGCCCGACGGCTCGACGCCCGCAGACATCGATCCGGGCTCTGTCGTCGAACCCGACCTCGAGGACATCGTCATCTCACTGTCGCTGCAACGACAGCTGGCCGCGGGAGCGCCGGCATGAGCAGCAACGCAGTCATTCGCGCCACATCGGTCACCAAGAGGTTTGGTGACTTCACCGCCGTCGACGACGTCACGATGGACGTCAAGCCCGGCGAGGTCGTCGGGCTGCTCGGAGCCAACGGCGCCGGCAAGACCACCCTGATCCGCATACTCCTGGGACTACTCCGACCCACCGAGGGCACAACCTCCCTGTTCGACGGTCCGCCCGATCGCGACCGGCGCGCACGCCTCGGCTATGTCCCCCAGAACCTCGGTTTGTATCGGGACCTGACCGTCGCCGAGAATCTCGATTTCTCCACCGGAACCTATGGTGTTACAACACCGGCCTTGCCCGACGATCTCCGGTCGCATGCCGACACCCTGGTCGGCGAGCTCCCGCTCGGCGCGCAACGACGGATCGCGTTCCTCGTCGCCCTCGCGCACTCCCCTGCCGCACTTGTGCTCGACGAACCGACCTCGGGGGTCGACGCCCTGTCCCGTGCACGGCTGTGGGACACCATCCGAGGTGAATCCGACAAGGGCACCGGCGTTCTCGTCACCACCCACTACATGGAAGAAGCCCAGGAATGCGACCGGCTGTTGCTGATGTCGTCGGGCAAGCTCGTCGCACACGGCAGCGAAGCCGACATCATCGGCGACACTCGCGCAGTATCGGTGAGCACCGACGACTGGCAGCAGGCCTTCGCGGTCCTGAATGCGGCGAGTGTGCCGGTCATCCTGTCCGGGCGCGCAATTCGCGTCGCCGACACCGACACGGCCAAGCTCGATGCGATCCTCGATCAGGCAGGCATTCCCGCCACCATCACGCCCGTGCCGGCCACCATCGAGGAGAAGATGCTGGTTCTCGCCCGGCACGATTGACCCATGAGCGAACGAAAACGGGGGCGACCGCGCCTCGATGCCGGACGACCGGACTCGCGGGAGGCGATCCTGACCGCAGCCCGAGAGCTGTTCGCCGAACGCGGATTCGACCGAACCACCATGCGCGCCATCGCTTCACGTGCCGGCGTCGACCCCGCCCTGATCCACCACTACTTCGGCAACAAGAACGCACTGACCGTCGAGGCCCTGCGCCCGCAGGTCGACCCGACCGCCGTTCTCGGCGGACTCGACGCCTACGCCCCACATCTCGGAACCGAGTTCGTCACCCGCGTGCTGACGATCTGGGAGAACGACGCGGCGCAGCGCGAACGTGCGATCGCGCTGTTGCGCATCGCCGTCACACACGACGAGGTCGCCGAACGGATGCGTGCTTTCTTCATCGGGATGGCGACCATGGTGCTCGGTGACTTCGCACTCGCCGAGGATCGCGAGCTCCGCATCGCCTTGATCGCCAGCCACGTCCTGGGAATCCTCATGATGCGGTTCGTCTTGCGCCAACCCGACATCGCCGACGCCGACATCGGCGACCTCGCCGCCCGCATGGGTCCCGCGATCGATCACTATCTGACCGGCGGCACCGCCGTGTGAGCTAGATCGGCCATATCTTCACCTGATTGCGTAACTGAGGATATGGGCAACGGATACCTTCACTTGATACCGGCCGGCCGCTACTCACGTCACTTCCCGCTGAAGACCGGGAATGCGCCCGCTTCGCCGTAGTCCCGAATGTGCATGCCGCGCAGCGTGTTCATGTCCTCGGCGGAGATCGTGAAGTCGACTTGCGCGTTGCTCCGCATGTGCTCGGGATTGGCGGTCTTCGGCAGAGACACCGCCCCCAGCTGCAGTGTGTAGCGGATGCACAGCTGGGGCACCGTGACGTCGTAGCGCTCGGCAATCGCGACGATGTCCGGATTGTGGAGGATCTCACCGTGGCCAATCGGTGAATACGCCTCGACGAGAATGCCTTTCCCGTCGCAGTAGGCAATGAGCTCGGCCGGGGTGTTGCCCGCGTGCACAAGGATCTGGTTGACGTGCGGCGCTACCGTGCTGGCCGCCAGGATGCTGTCGAGATCGTGCTCCTCGAAGTTGGAGACCCCGATCGACCGGAGCTGTCCCGCCTTGTGGGCGTCCTCGAGCGCACGCCACGCTTCGCGGTTGCCCTCGGCGTAGTCGCCGCCGCGCCAATCGCCCCACGGCTGCGGGCTGTGGATCAGCATCAGGTCGAGGTAATCGAGCCCCATCGTCGACAGTGATCCTTCGATCGCATTGACGGCGTCGTCGTAGTTCTTGATCTCGGCAGCCAGTTTGCTGGACACGAACAGTTCATCGCGGGCGACACCGCTGGTGCGGACACCTTCACCGACGCCGCGCTCATTGCCGTATGCCTGCGCGGTATCGATGTTGCGGTAGCCGACGTCGACGGCGTCGCGTACCGCCTGGGCGGCCTTGTCGTCGTCGATGAACCACGTCCCCATGCCCAGCTTGGGAATCGTCACGTCGTTGGACAGTGTGTAGGTTTCGTCGAGAATCACGCTGTGTACTCCTCATCGGTGACGTGGTCGAGCCAGGTGACGACCTCGCCGTTCTCGTCGGCCTCCTGCATGGCGACGTGCGCCATGAAGCGGTCGGCTGTCGCGCCGTGCCAATGCTCTTCGCCAGGCTCGATGTAGACCACGTCGCCGGGCCGGATCTCCTGTACGACACCGTCTCGGGTGGCAACGAGGCCGATACCGTCTGTGACGTACAGGGTTTGGCCCTTCGGATGGTGGTGCCAGGCGGTGCGCGCGCCGGGCGAGAACCGGACGTGCGCGCAACCGATGGCTGTCTGTTCATCTGGGTTGCGAATGCCGTCGATCTGGACGGTGCCGGTGAACCAGTCGGCCGGTCCGGCACCGGTTTGGCCGCCGCTCTTGGTGTACTTCATCTCGCGTTCCTCCGTTACCGGATATCGTTTGTCCGCTTACCACGATACTCGCTAAGCGGATATGGTCAATCCGATTATGCTAGGGTTCACGTCATGGCACAGGCGGACGCAGCACGACCGCTCCGCAAGGATGCACAGATCAACCGCGAGCGATTGCTGGAAGCCGCCCGGGAGTTGTTCGCCGCGAAGGGTCTTGACGTCACCCTCAACGACATCGCACACCACGCGGGCGTCGGAGTGGGTACCGCCTACCGGCGGTTCGCCAACAAGGGCGAGATCATCGACGCGCTCTTCGAGGAGCGGCTGCAGGCCGTCGAGGCCGTCGCCCGGGAAGCACTCGATGAACCGGATCCCTGGCTGGCCCTGACCAGTTACCTGCGCCGCACCCTGCGGATGCAGTTCGGCGACCGCGGGCTGCACCAGATCATGGACGATCCGACGCTCGGGGATGAACGCATCAACGACGTCCGCGTCCGCATCGCACCGCTGATCGTCGAACTGGTGGAGCGCGCGAAGACGGCGGGTGCTATTCGCGACGACTTCGCCCCGACCGACGTCACGTTCATCCAGTCGGCGATGGCGCCGATCATGGACAGCACCCGCGACGTCGCACCCGATCTGTACGAGCGCTACCTGACCTTCATTCTCGACGGAATCCGCAGCGACAGACAGGTCTCCCTGTTACCGGCACCCGCGCTGAGTTCCGCGATCACTCACAGCGCGATGACACGTAAACGCCGCTCGCGGTCCGCTACCTAGCTGGCGGTCCCCCGGTCCTCGACGATCGTCATCGTCGGCCACGGCGGTCGCTTGAACACCGCTGCCGAGCCCAGGGTCGCGGCGACAAGTCCGGTGACCACGCCGATGAGCGCGACCCTCCCCTGATCGACAATCGGCGTCCAGGTGGCAGTTCCATCGCTGATTGTGAACGCGCCCATGGCAACTGGGCGACCGAACAGCCCGCGCCGACTCACCGGGATGAACGTCGTATGTTCGTCGATGGTGATCGGATCACCGAATCGACCTGAGATGGACGGGATTTCGCCTGAGCTCATTGGTCCTCCTGGTGGGCAATCCATCGGATTCTACGCACGTCGCCCTCAATTTTCGCACAGACGTACGAGGCTGGAAGCTCTCGCCGAAAGTCTCCGGCCCCCTGGCGCCTGCCCGAACGGCAACCGCCGTCTGGCGGTCGACACCACCACCAACTCCGTCATGTCGGCGGTTTCAGCTCGGTCACATCATTCCTAGACTGTGTCCCATGACACACCCCACGGGCTCGGCGGAGAGCGGCCCACCGTTCGACGCCGAGCTGCGTGCCAGCCTCGCCGTGGTGGGCGGCACGTTTCCACCCACGGTCACACCCGACCTGATCGGTTTCATGCGGCAGTCCTACGCCTCACGCCCGTTGGCCGAAACGATGCGCGGACGAGCCGTGGCCCATCACGAAACAACCATCGAGGGACATCGGGGCGACCCGGTCACCGTATCCATCTTCACTCCGATCGGGATGACGTCGCGGCGGCCGGCCATCGTCTACGCCCACTCCGGCGGATTGATGTTCGGGGATCGCTTCAACGCGCTCGACGCCAGCTTGAATTGGGTGGAAAAGCTTGGTGCAGTGCTGATCTCGACCGAGTACCGATTGGCTCCAGAGTTCGCCGATCCATATGCGCGCGAAGACATGTACGCGACCCTCGACTGGGCGGCCCAGAATGCCGAGCGCGTCGGCATCGATCGGCGTCGACTCCTGGTCGCGGGAGCCAGTTCCGGTGGTGGTCTCGCGGCGGGGTTGGCGTTGGCCGCACGTGACCGCGACGGACCGGCCATCCGCGGCCAGTTGCTGTCCTACCCGATGCTCGATGACCGCGGGATCGCGCCATCCACACAGCAGTTCGACGGCGTCGGGGTGTGGGATCGGGTGTCCAACGAAACCGGCTGGCAGGCATACCTTCAGGACGCGTACCGAACCGACGCCGTATCTCCGTATGCCGCTCCCGCGCGCGCCGAGGACCTCCGTGGGCTGCCACCGGCATTCCTCGACGTCGGCGATTGCGAGATCTTCCGCGACGAGGTCGTTGCCTACGCCAACGGTTTGTGGGCGGCCGGAGTCAACGCCGAACTGCACGTCTGGCCGGGCGCGTTCCACGCCTGTGACATCTTCGCCCCGCACACCGCGATGGCGAAAGCGATGCTGCACACCCGCTTTTCGTGGGTACAGCGCATGCTCGCTGATTGACGGCCCGCTCACCGATCCTCGAGCGACCCATAGGAAAGGAAAACAATGAGTGCATCCACCATCGACCCCGAGAAGCTTGGCGACGCCGCGAACGCGGTCATCGCGGCCGCCTCGGCCCGCGTACCCGGTGTGGTCGCGGGCGTGACCACCGACCGCGAGACCATCGTGCTGGAGTCCTCCGGGCGGCGAGCTCTCGACGAAGACACTCCGATGACCACCGACACGGTCTTCGCGATCTTCTCCACCACCAAGGCGATCACCGGCACCGCGGCGCTGCAACTCGTCGAGCGCGGCCAATTGGATCTCGATGCACCCGCGCGCGAGTACGAGCCACGACTGGGTGAGGTGTCGGTCATCGACGGATTCGACGACGCCGGGCAACCTCGCCTACGGGCACCGAAGTCGGAAATCACCACCCGTCAACTCCTTACCCACACAGCGGGTTTCGGCTACGACTTCTTCAATGAAACCTACAACCGTCTCGCCACCGAACACGGCCAACCCAGCATCGTCACCTCGTCGATGGCCTCACTGAGAAGCCCGCTGCTGTTCGACCCGGGCACCGAGTGGGAGTACGGCAGCAACATCGACTGGGCAGGACTGGTCATCGAGGCGATCGCCGGACAGCGACTCGGCGAGGTGGTCACGGAGAACATCCTCGACCCGCTCGGCATGACCGACACCTCGTTCACTCGCAACGACGACATGCGGAGCCGGACCGCCACGATGCACCATCGCAACGCCGACGGCTCGCTGACTCCCGATCATGGCTTCGCACTTCCCGACGACCCCGAGGTGCACATGGGCGGACACGGCCTCTACTCGACCGTGGGCGACTACCTCACATTCATTCGCATGTGGCTCAACGACGGACGCGCGGACTCGGGCGCACAGATTCTCCGACCGGACACTGTGGCCGATGCCGAGCGCAATCATCTCGGCGGCCTCAAGGTGAAGATGCTGCCCGGCGTGATCCCGGCGTTGTCCAACGATGCCGAGTTCTTTCCCGGGATGCCGAAGTCGTGGGCGCTCACATTCATGATCAACGACGAGGACGCGCCGACCGGCCGGCCCGCCGGCGCTCTGGCCTGGGCAGGTCTGGCGAACCTCTACTACTGGATCGACCGGCAGAACAAGATCGGCGGCTACTGGGCGACGCAGATCTTCCCGTTCGCCGACGCGGCATCGGTGGGCGGCTACCTCGATTTCGAGACCGCTGTGTACCGCGCGCTCGATCACTGACCGCTGCCGCGTCGCCGGACTCGGCCTGACCACCGGCGACGCGGCGTAGGGTCGACGACATCATCTCGGCCGGACCTCAGGAGGCGTCGTGCAAGAACTCCTCGGTCGGATCGCCGCTCTGGATCCGACCGCAAGTCTCGGTCTGCGGGTCATTGCCTGCTTCGACGAACTCATCGTCGGCCAGGTGAATATTCATGGACTGCTTGCCACCGCCGCAGCCCTGGCCGGCTGTCCCGCCGGATGTTCGTTCGGCCCTCGCGTCACGCCTCTCGGGGAGACGCTCACCGGCGATCCGCCCACTGGCCGACTCAGCCACGACGTCGACGCCGACGCCGCGGTGTGGCTCGAGCGCACCGGACCCGAAGAGGCCAACGACGCCATCATCCTGGAACGGCTTGCACTCGCGGTCGGCATCCGACGATCCGGCGCCAGTCCGGACGCCGCTCGGCGCGATATCGCGGTTCTGCTCAGCCGCGACCACCCGGTGGACGAGCGGTCCGAGGCCGCTGCCCGACTCGGACTCTCACCGTCCAAGCGGTACCGCGTACTGGCGCAGCCGCTCTTCGCAGAATGGGCGTCGCATCCGAATTGGCCGAGCGATGTTCTCTCCACCTCCCTCGGCACGATCCACACAGTGGTCGCTCCCGCCTCCGTCACGGCCGACGACGCCCCGGCCGCGCCCTGTGGGCTCGGGGTAGCCGGTTCGATTCCCGACCTGGCCTTGTCGTTCCGCACCGCACTCATTGCGCTTCGGCTGTGCGAGCGTCCGGCGAACAGCGCTGTCGACGCTGAACGCTACGGCGGCCTGATCCACCTGCTGGCCGAGTCGCCATCGACTGCGGCCAATCCCGACGTCGACCGCCTCGAAGTCCTTTTCGCCGAACACACCTGGGCTCCGGCAACACTGCGCGCCCTGGTCGAATCCTCGAGTGCCCGGCAGGCCGCCCGCCAACTCGACATTCATCATTCGACGATGCAGGTGCGTGTCGAAACCCTCTCGGGCGAACTCGGATTCGACCCCTTCGACGGCCTGGGCAAGGCCCGCTTGGGAATTGCCTACCTCACCTGGCGGATGCGCCATTCCCGGGCGCTGGAATTGCCGCCACCGCAGTGAGAGTCGGCCAGACGATGGTGGACGCGGACAGGTCAGAGGATGCGGTGACGCTTGGCCTCGGCCACCCACGAGGGAAACTCGGAGAGCAATCGGTCGTAGAGTTCTTCGTCGGGCAGCTTGTCGATGTTGTCGACCGCGAAGAACCCGACGTTGTCGACGAGCCGGCCGGGTAGCGTGTCGAACTTCTCGAGAATCCCGAAGTTGGCGCGGCCGAGACCGACGAACTGCCAGAAGATGGGTTCCGTTACCGCGCTGCGCAATTGGTCTTCGATCTCCTTGTTGCGGTAGACGCCGCCATCGGAGAAGAACAGCACCAGCGTCGGGACTGGCTGAGGGTCCTTGGCGACCAAGGCGCGGACGTCGGCGATCACCTTCTGCTCTTCGTTACCGATGCCGAGGTTCCTCATATCGAGCTGGCCGTTGGCGAGGTTCTTCGAACGCTTGGTGCCCCTGCCGATCTTCATCTGGCCCACCCGCACGTGCAGGCCGATCCATTCCGGCAGGTTACCGATCTCGAAGTCCGGCAAGCGAGCACTGTTGGACGCGAAGATGAAGGCCTGCATGGTCCCGTCGTCGTCGAGCTGTGCGGCAAAGGCCGCCATCCGTTCGACGACGCCCGCGACAACACCTTTGGAGTACAGGCCAGACATCGATCACGACGCGTCGAGGACCAAGATCACCCGGGCCTTGAGTTGCCCGGCGCCACGCTTCTCCAGCGACACCGCGACCCTCTGCTTGCGCAGGTCGAGGCGCTTACGCATGTCGATCGGCAGGCGGTCCATGCCGGGCGTCGACTGTGCAACCGGCGTGGCCGAGGTCGGGATACGTGCGGGTTCGTCGTCGACGCTGACCCCGTGGTCGGTGACCAGCGCAGCGAATCCCCCGGCGTACCCCTGCCCGACCGCCCGAACCTTCCAATGCCCTTGGCGCCGATAGAGATCGAGGGCGATGACGATCGATTCGGTGTCAAGACCGTCGATTCGATACTCGAACAATACATTTCCGGCCCCGTCCCAGAGCCACGCGACGGGTGCCGCATGGTTGCCGAAGCGGCCCGCCGCGTCGTCGAGGGTGATGACGGTCCGCACCTGACTGATCTCGGCCGGGATGCCGGAAAGCGCGATGGCCAGGGTGGCCGGTTGTCCGGCCTGCGCCAGGTGCAGGCGAACTCCGGGGCCGGCGAGCTGGTTGTAGAGGACGAAATCGTGGTCGCCGCGAACGGTTCCCGCGTCCGTGACGAGAAGCGCGGACAGGTCGGCTGCGGCGTCGAGGGTGAGCGTCACCGCCACGTCTGACACTGTCAGCGGTGCGTTCTGACCTTTGCTCAGTACCTGGTGCGTGCCGGTCACGACTGCAGGATAGTCGAGACGACACCTCAACGATCGCCTGCGCGGGCGTACCATCGACGCCATGCGCGCCGTCGTGTACGACCGCTACGGGATGCCCGACGTCCTGAGAGTCGACGAGATCCCGATTCCCACACCCGCGGCAGGGCAGGTGCGGGTCAAAGTGGCCGCCACCTCGATCAACCTCAGCGACTGGGAGTGTCTGACCGGCTATCCCGCGTACGCACGGATGGGTGGGCTGCGGCGGCCGGGCAAGCACATCCTCGGTTCGGACATCGCCGGCTGGGTCGACGATGTGGGTGCGGGCGTCACCCGGTTCCGGCCTGGTGACGAGGTGTACGGCGATAACATGCGCCTCAAGGGCGGCTTCGCCGAGTACGCGACCGTCGACGAGAAAGCATTGGCCCACAAGCCATCCGAGCTGACCTTCGTCGAGGCGTCGACGATCCCGCAGGCTGGACCGATCGCCCTTCAGGGCACTGCGGGCGCCACCGACGGATGCCGAGTTCTGATCAACGGCGGCGGGGGCGGGTCGGGCGCCTTCGCGATCCAACTCGCCAAGCAGGCCGGTGCTCATGTCACCGCTGTGGACAACGCCGGCAAACTCGACTTCATGCGATCAGTCGGTGCCGACGCGGTGATCGACTACCGTACAACGGATTTCACCGAGGACAGCCACGACCTGATCCTCGACCTCGTCGCCCACCGCTCGGTGTTCGCGTATCGCCGGGCGCTGTCACGCGGCGGGCGATACCGGTGCGTTGGCGGATCAGTACCCACCTTGGTGCGGCTGCTCACTGCGGGCTTCGTCGTCGGCCCTGTCAGCGGGCGTCGAATCGGTGTCCTCGCAGTACGTCCCGGGCCGCAGTACTTCGAACCGCTGGCAACGCTGTGCAGCGCTGGCGAGATCGCGATCCACGTGGAACGCACCTACGGCCTCGACGAGGTTCCCGAGGCGCTGTCACATGTGGGCAACGGCCACGCGCTCGGCAAGGTCGTGGTCACGCCGTAGCGGCGTCAACCCCGCTGACCTCACGACGTCAGTCACCGTCCAGGTCGGCCAACGCGGCCCTCGCATTCTCGAGTTCTTGGCTGAGTTCGGCGACCCGCTTCTGCGCCGCCTCCCGTGCCGACGCGATGACACCGTCGACAGCGGCAATCGCCGCATCGTCGCCGAGTTCACGCACGGCCCGAGCCACCCGATCCGCGGTGACCTCCACCGGTTTTCCCTGCTTCTTCGCGCCGCGCGACACCGACACCGTCCACGTGCTCGCGCCTGCAGAGGTGACCGTCACACTCACCGCCGCCGTTGATTCCTTGCTGCGACGCGAAGACGCTTTCGCCGGAACGGGTTTCGGACTCGGCGAACTCACTACCTCCGGCGCGGGCGCAGGTGAGGATGCGGGCGTGGCGACCGGCGTCGATTCCCCTCGAGACTGCCGGGGGGTTGACGGCTTTGCCGGCGCCCGGGTAGGCGCCTGGGAGCGAGTCCTATTCAGCTCGTTCGCCTCGAACGGCAACTCGTCGTCGACCCCCTTGGGCCGCACCGTGACGGTTGACCCGTCGACGCCGACGACACGCGCAGACGCGCCTGCCTCGAGCCCCAGGGACACCATCGGCTCTCGCAGGTACACGGTGACACGTTTGCCCGCTTCCACCCCCGCCGCCAACGCGACCAGGTCGTCGGCGGTCAATCCATTCACCTTCTGCACACTCACCGATCCATCTTCGCACACATGTGCGATGGGCGGGGCGACGCCTCTCACACCTTCGGTTGGCCATGGACATTCGGAAAAAACTGAGTACGCTCATTAATGAGCACAGTCATTATCGTCCACGACCGGATCACCGTCCCGACTAGCGATCCACGGAGGAGGTCTGCAGTGTCGGACACGTCACCATCGGCAGGACTTCGCGAACGCAACATGCGCGACAAGCAGGAACGGATATTCCGTTCTGCTGCAGGACTCTTTTCTGATCACGGGTTCGAGTCGGTGTCGACGAACGAAATCGCGAAGAAGGCCGGCGTCGCATCCGGAACGGTCTTCCGATACGCGGCCACCAAGGGCGAGTTGCTTCTGATGGTTCTCAACAAGGAGCTGGGCCAGGCGATCGCGGCCGGAGCCCAGCGGGCCACATCTCTGCCCGATACTTCGGCGGCCATCACAGCGATGATTGTCCCCATCCTGGAGTATGCGGTCGCGCACCCCGAAAACGGACGGGCCTACCAGCGCGAATTGTTGTTCGGCGACCCGTCCGACCGATACCGCGCCGAGGGGCTTGCACTCGTTCTCAAGCTGCAGAACACCATCGCCGAAAGATTGATGGCCGACGCGGAAAAGGCTGGGCTGCAACCAGATCCGAATGCAGCTCTACTGGTCGGCAACATGATCTTCGGAGTCGTGCATCTGACGCTGGCGCGCCCGAGTACCGGCGCGCATCCCGACCGGGACCCGGTGACCGACATCCAGAACCAGATCGATGCTGCCACGGCCGGCTACTTCCACCGCCTATCGCCCATCAGCCCCACGAAAGGAAGCTGAATCATGAAGTACACCAACGGAAACTACGAGGCATTCGCCCGTCCCCGCAAGCCGGCCGGAGTCGACGACAAGTCGGCCTGGTTCGTCGGCGCCGGACTGTCGTCACTGTCGGGCGCGGCATTCCTCATCCGTGACGGACAGATGTCCGGGGACCGGATCACCATTCTCGAACGTCTCACGCTGCCCGGCGGCGCGCTCGACGGCATCAAGGAACCCGAGAAGGGCTTCGTGATCAGGGGCGGTCGCGAGATGGAAAACCACTTCGAATGTCTCTGGGACCTGTTCCGCTCGATCCCGTCGCTGGAGATCGACGGCGCCAGCGTGCTCGACGAATTCTATTGGCTCAACAAGGACGACCCCAACTATTCACTGCAGCGCGCCACCGTGGAGCAAGGCAAGGACGCGCACACCGACGGGCTGTTCACGCTCTCGGAAAAGGCACAGAAGGACATCATCAAGATCTTCCTCGCGACCCGCGAGGAGATGGAGAACAAACGCATCGATGAGGTCTTCTCTCAGGACTTCCTGGACTCCAACTTCTGGCTCTACTGGCGCACCATGTTCGCGTTCGAGGAATGGCACTCCGCGCTGGAGATGAAGCTCTACCTGCATCGGTTCATCCACCACATCGGCGGTCTGCCCGACTTCTCGGCGCTGAAATTCACCAAGTACAACCAGTACGAATCGCTGGTCCTGCCGCTCTACACCTGGCTGCTCGATCAGGGCGTCACGTTCCGATTCGACACCGAGGTCACCGACGTCGACTTCGACATCCACGGTGAGCGCAAGCAAGCCACCTACCTTCACTGGGTCGACGCCGACGGAGATGAGGGCGGCACATCGTTGACCGAGAACGATCTTCTCTTCATGACCATCGGGTCGCTCACCGAGAACTCCGACAACGGCGATCATCACACCCCCGCCGCGCTCGACGAGGGACCCGCGCCCGCGTGGGACCTGTGGCGTCGCATCGCCGCCAAGGACCCGTCGTTCGGCCGCCCCGATGTCTTCGGCGGCCACATCCCGGAGACCAAATGGGAGTCGGCCACCGTCACTACCCTCGACCGCCGGATTCCGGCCTACATCGAGAAGATCTGCAAGCGAGACCCGTTCAGCGGCAGGGTCGTAACGGGTGGCATCGTCACGGCGAAGGACTCCCGTTGGCTGATGAGCTGGACGGTCAACCGGCAGCCCCACTTCAAGCAGCAGCCCGCCGACCAGATCGTGGTGTGGGTCTATGCGCTGTTCGTGGACGAGCCCGGCGACTATGTCACCAAGACGATGCAAGAGTGCACCGGCGAGGAGATCACCCAGGAGTGGCTGTACCACCTGGGCGTTCCGGTCGAGGACATTCCCGAGTTGGCGGCGAACGGCGCCAAGACGGTGCCGGTGATGATGCCGTACGTGACTTCGTTCTTCATGCCTCGTCAGGCCGGCGACCGCCCCGACGTGGTGCCGGCAGGTGCGGTGAACTTCGCCTTCATCGGGCAGTTCGCCGAATCGGCACAGCGCGATTGCATCTTCACCACCGAGTACTCGGTCCGCACGCCGATGGAAGCCGTGTACACCTTGCTCGACATCGAGCGTGGTGTCCCGGAGGTGTTCAACTCCACCTACGACGTGCGGGCGCTGCTGGCCGCGACCAGCCGGTTGCGCGACGGCGAGGAGGTCGGTCTGCCAGGGCCGCAGTTCCTGCGCAACAAGCTGATCGGCAAGCTCAACGAGACCCAGATCGGGCAGCTCCTCTCCGAGAACCACATCCTCTGAGCATGCCCGCCTGACCCACCACCACCTCCTGCGTCCCGGCGAATGCCATCGCCGGGACGCCTCGTCCCACACACCCTTCGGAGGTCCATCATGACGTTGTTGTCTGGCGAGCCGTTGTCCTTCGGCACCCACTACCGCCGCCTCTTGATCGGCGTCGTGGTCCTCGGCGCCCTCACCCAGTTCCTTCTCGGCACCTTCTATCTCGGGGTCGGTCACTCGCCGGAGCCGCGGAACCTTCCGGTCGGTATCGTCGGGCCGCCCGCACAGGTCGAACCCGTTGCCGCCCAGCTCGAATCCGCCGGGAAGTTCGACGTGACATCGTACCCTTCACCGGAGGCACTCACCGCCGCGATCAGGGCACGGGACGCGGCCGGGGGTCTGGAGATCACATCGGGCGGCGTCGTGGCCGTCGTCGCCGGAGCCGGTGGGACGCTTCCGGCGGCGACGTTGAAGACGGTCGCGGCAGAAGCCAACCAACGCAACAACTCTCCGCAGACCATCCCCCGCGACGTCGTGCCGTTGGCGGACAGCGACATCAACGGAGCGTCCCTCGGCTACATCCTGCAGGTGATCTCGCTGGGCGGCAGCATCGCCTCGCTCGGCTTGGGACGGTTGATGCCGCGCGTCCAAAAGTCACTTCGCCGGGGGCTGGGACATGTCGCCGCCCTGATCGCCTACGCGTTGGTGTCCGCGGCGATAGTCCTGGCGTTCTCGTCGATCTACGGGGTCGGGTCCGGCGCCGACACCGGAGAACTGTTCTGGACATATGCACTCATCTCACTGGCCATCACCGGATCGATCTCCGGCCTAGTCACGCTATTCGGGCCGGTGGGGTCCCTGACCGGTGGCTTCTACTTCCTGATCGGTGCGACCATCTCCGGCGCATCGATACCGTGGACCTTCCTCCCCCATTTCTGGGCGCTACTGGGTCAATGGCTGCCCACCGGCGGTGGTGCGCAACTCATCCGCAACTCGCTGTACTTCCCCGCAGCGAGCAACACCACAGCCCTGCTGTGCCTCGGCCTGTACGCAGGAATCGGCACGCTGCTGGTGCTGGTCTGGAACATCATGGGCAACAGGGATTCCCGAACCTCCGCCATCGACGTCGACGCCCTGTATCCGGTCACCGGCGAACACCACCATCATCACGACACCTCGACAGAAGCAGAGAGCCAGCCGTGAGATCCTGAGTCTCCTGGACTCGTTGGATTCGTTTGCACTTCAAGGCAACTGCGTTGCGGCATTGATGATTGATCATCACACGGTGCGCGGCCATCGATGGAGCTCCGGGACCACATTCCCGGGAGGAACCAAGCGGCTCAACAAGACTCGCAGCGGCGGCCAGTTGTCTCGGCCCCGTCGCGTGACCGCATAGGCGGTCATCCGCAGGTCATGTGTGCCGAGAGGCAGCACCGTCAAGCCCTCGCGAGACGCGCGATGCAGCGGCAGCAATGCCACTCCGTAGCCGGCGAGGATGAGGTCCTCGACGAGTTCGAGACTGTCGATCTGATGCGCGATCGTCGGTGTGAATCCCGACAGCGAGGCCAGGGTACGAACGGCCGTCTCGTCAGCACTGTTGCGGGAGTTGACAATCCAATACCGGTCCGCGTAATCGGACGGCGCG
This sequence comes from Gordonia sp. NPDC003585, assembly GCF_040610755.1. Lineage (NCBI taxonomy): Bacteria > Bacillati > Actinomycetota > Actinomycetes > Mycobacteriales > Gordoniaceae > Gordonia > Gordonia sp. NPDC003585. The sequence goes on from NZ_JBEXMX010000027.1 coordinate 26,734, forward strand.
CGCGTGCCCGCGTCGTCGTCGGGTACTGCCAGCCCCCACGGCGTGGACCACAACGCGACGCTCTGCAGCGCGGGATCGATCGTGGCCGGCGCGAGGTTGTAGTCGTAGGACAGCGCGAGGTCGATGTCGTCGTTCATGAGTAGTTCGAAGGCTTCGACGGGCTCGTACTCACTGATGACCGCCCGCAAACCCGGATGGGAGTCCCTCAACTCGGCGAGGACCGGAAGCAACGACACTCGGATGCCGGTGGCGAATCCGCCGACCCGCAGCGTGCCGACGGGTTCGGCATCGGGATCGAGGTCGCGCAGTGCCGCATCGACCTCGGCGAGGATGGTCACCGCGTGATCGGCCAGCCGACGACCCGCCGGGGTCAGCCGAACGCGGCGGCCGTCGGGCTCGATCAGCAATGTCTTGGTCTCGCGGGCGAGCGCAGCGATCTGCTGCGACACCGTCGAGGTGGTCAAGTGGTAGGCGTCGGCAACCGCTCGCATCGAACCCATCCGCGAGAGCGCGAGCAACAATTCCAGCCGCCGGAAGTCCACTGGTCTATTGTTCATGATTTCCGAACGATATGTCCATAAATGTCACGTGGACACGAACGATCTGAGTGGCCTTCAATGAGAGCGTGCAACACTTCACCAGCGCCATGGGACAGAACACAGCACGCGCCGGGACGGCGATGGCCATCGTGTCGATGCTGTGTGTCCAACTCGGACTGGCGTTTTCGGTGACCCTCATCGACCGCGTCGGCGCCGAGGGCGCGGGCTGGCTGAGGCTGGCGTGGGCCGGAATCTTGCTGCTCGTGATCGTGCGGCCCTCACCGTCGGCGTTCACCCGACGCACGTTTGCCGCGGCGGTACTCCTCGGAATCGTCACCGCCGGTATCGTTCTGCTGTTCATGGCCGCGGTGGCGCGAATTCCGCTCGGTACGGCCAGTGCGATCGAGTTCCTGGGCCCCTTGGGCGTCGCCGTGGCGACAGCCCGCGGAGGCAAGCGCATCCTGTGGCCGGCACTGGCAGCGACCGGCGTGATCCTGTTGACTCAACCGTGGTCGGGCACGGTGAACACCGTCGGAGTGCTGTTCGCACTCGCCGCCGCGGCGTGCTGGGGCAGCTACATCCTGTTGACCCAGCACATCGGCGACGAGGTGGCCGGAGTGCAGGGGTTGGCGGTGTCGATGCCGGTTGCCGGTATCACCGTCGTCGCGGGTCCCTCGACATTCGGTCGGCTGACTCCCGAATTGCTGCTGATCGGGCTAGGCCTCGCGATTTTGCTGCCGGCGGTTCCGTTCGTGCTGGAAATGCAGGCATTGCGGCGCCTCACCACGTCGTCCTTCGGCACGCTGATGGCCCTCGAACCCGGCTTCGCCATGCTGATCGGACTCCTCGTACTCCACCAAATCCCCGGACCCGCATCGATTCTCGGACTCGGGCTGGTGGTGGCGGCGGGAATCGGCGCGGCACGAGGAGGATCGCGCCGAAACGAGCCCGCCAGCACCGGCAATCCACCTGATTCGCGACTCACCCGCCAAGTACTTCGATCCGACACGTCGGGCCATGTGCGCGAGCGAGTTTCGCGTCGAGCGTGACCAAGGTGGCGTCAAGCGCCTCGGCCAACGTGACAAAGAACGCGTCCGGGCCGCGAATCGACTCCCGCAGTTCCCAGACTCGGTCGAGCATCCACCGGTGGGAGTACCGCTCACCGGGCCACTCGCGCCGATCCTCCACCGCCTGACCTGCGGCCGTTCCGTCTAATCCGCCGCGCAGGTACTGCGCACGGACCACGCCCAACACTTCGACATCGATGACCTCAGGGGCCACATGGTCGGGGTCGGCGGCGAGGCGTGCGCCGACCTCGACTGACCGCGGGGTGTCGGCGACGATTTCGAACAGGCACGACGCGTCAACGACGAGCATCGGGCCACTCGCCTCGCCATTTGTCGAGGTCCGCCAAGACGTCTTCGGTGCGAATCTGCGACGGCCGACGACCCGTGCGACGCAGCCATTCGGCAATGGACGGCCGTTCTGCGATTTTCGTGGCTTCGCGCTGCAACAGTTCCGGAACCGTGATGCCGTCTTCGTCGGCGGCTGCACTGCTGCTTGCTTGCTTGACGAAAACGCCGGCCCTGTTTATTGTTTGTCGTACAAACAACGGGATCGAGCGCATGTCCACCACGTCCACCGCACCCTCTCGTCGCGCGAGTCGGGAGTCCGGGAAGTCCACCCGGCAGTCATTGCTGCGTGCGGCCACCGAGGTGTTCGCCGAGCATGGCGAAACTGCATCAGTCGCGCAGATCTGCCAGCGTGCCAATGCTTTTCCCAATCAGGTCACTTACTACTTCGGCTCCAAGGAGCAACTGTTCGTCGAGGTCGCGTGCGCGGCCGTGCTGCGCGCCGGGCGTCATGCTGAAGAGGCCGCAGCCAACGCGACGACCGTCCGCGAGTACACACATGCGCTCATCGGTTCGCTACTGGGCAGCGAGGCCCGCAGCGTCGAGATGTTCACGACCGCGATGCTGCTGGTCGCACGCAGGCCAGACCTACGCGAACACATCTCCGAGACTCTGCACACACTGCACGAACGTGGCGGAGACGCCCTTATGGCGACGCTGGTGCGTACCGGATGGCAATTGCGTGCGCCGATCGACGTCGAGGCCAAGGCATTCTGGTCGGCCACGTTTGGACTTGTCGTCCAAAAGGCCGCCACCGGAGCGGAATTCGGCTACACGCTGGAGGAGTCGGTGGCCGTGATCTTCACGAATCTTCAGATACCGGAAAACGTACTGGACCAACCGCTGAGTGGTCTCGAGACGCCTCGGGCGAGCAAGCTCGCACGTGGCTCCTCGACCAGCGGGGGTTCAGCCCTGAAAGGAACATCATGACCCGATCGACCACCACCCACCCGCAGCCGCACCTCACGCACGAGGTGCTCAACCAGTCGACACCGCGCGTCGACATCAACGAGTACGAACTCGACACCGTACTCAGGGAATCCGTCGCCCGACACGACGCCGGGTGGGCGGACGCGGAGCTCCGCGAGATCGGTGCGCTGGTCGGCAGCGAACAGTTCCAGCACGACGCCAAATTGGCGAACACCATCACGCCGCAGTTGCACACCTTCGACCGGTGGGGGCGGCGGATCGACGAGGTCGAGTACCACCCGTCGTATCACCGGATCATCTCGGCGTCGATTTCCCATGGCGCACATACCCGTTGCTGGGCCGACCCGCAGCCGGGATCGCACGTCGCCCGGGCGGCCGCGTTCATGCTGTTCGGTCAGATCGAGCCGGGTCATGCGTGTCCGGTGTCGATGACGCATGCGGTGATCCCGTCGCTCGAACTGCAGCCCGATGTCGCCGCGCTCTGGGTGCCCAAGGCGCTATCGCGCGAGTACTCCCCCGAACTGAGCGCCGACAAGTCGTCGGCCATCTTCGGCATGTCGATGACCGAGAAGCAGGGCGGCTCCGACGTCCGCGCCAACACCACCGTGGCCAAACCGGCCGGTGCGGGCGGCCCGGGCGCGGAATACCTTCTGACCGGACACAAGTGGTTCTGCTCGGCACCCATGTCGGATGCGTTCCTGGTGCTCGCTCAGGCGTACGGGCCTGGCGGTGAAGGACTTTCGTGCTTCCTCCTGCCCCGTGTGCTGCCGGACGGGACACGCAACGTGTTCCGCATCCAGCGACTGAAGGACAAGCTGGGCAACAAGTCCAATGCGTCGAGCGAGATCGAACTCGACGGAACAGTCGCCTACATGGTGGGCGAACCCGGTCGCGGGGTGCGCACCATCATCGAGATGGTGGCGCAGACGCGCCTCGACTGTGTCCTCGGCAGCGCGGCCGGCATGCGACAGTCCGTCGCCGAAGCGGTGTGGCATGCCCGCCACCGCAACGCCTTTGGTGCGCGTCTCGTCGACCAGCCGGCCATGACCGCGGTTCTCGCCGACCTTGCTCTCGAATCGGAGGCCGCCACCACCACCGCCATGCGGCTCGCCCGCGCCCACGACGAGGACGCCGACGACCAGGAACGCGCTTTCCGTCGGCTGGCGACGGCCGTCGCCAAGTACTGGATCTGCAAGCGCGGACCCCACCACGCGTACGAGTCGCTGGAATGCCTGGGCGGCAACGGCTATACCGAGGACTTCCCGCTCGCCATGCGCTACCGCGAGCAACCGGTGATGGCCGTGTGGGAGGGATCGGGCAACGTGATCGCACTCGACGTGCTGCGCGCAATGACCCGCGAACCAGAGTCTGTTGCGGCGTTCGACGCTGAGTTGTCCAAGGCGCGCGGTGCCAACACGACGCTCGACGCGCATCTCGACCACGTCCGCGTCGAACTCGGCGAACTCGCACGGTTCGAACCTGCTGCCGCGCAGGCGAGGGCACGAGTGACGATCGAGGCGATGGCGCTCGCGTTGGAGGCCTCGCTGCTGGTGCGGTACGCACCGACGTCGGTGTCGGAGGCGTTCATCGCCGCACGGCTGGGTGCCGATCGCTCGTTCGAGTACGGAGCGCTGCCGGTCGGAGTCGACGTGGGAGCGATCGTCGAGCGGCACTGATGTGGGGCGGCAGCGGGTGGGATCAGCCGTCGGTGCGCAGTGAGTCCAAGATCTGTTGCCGGAGTGGCGATGTCGTGTTCGGTAGCCAGGTGGCGCGGGCGGGGGCCACGGGCGGGTCGGTGAATTCGACGATCCTGATGCGACCGTTGTCGAGCCATCCGGGCGCATTGGTCACGAAGGCGCAGGCCTGCGGGTGTGCGATGACAGAGGTGTGTGGCGGGGTTCCGATGAGGGTGGAGACGATCACCCTAGGTTCGAATCCCGCTCTGCGACAGATGTCTACGAGAATGTCGGTGTATTCGGCGTCGCCCTCGGCGCCCCACACCACGATCTCGTGGTTGGCGAGAGCCTCGAGGTCGACGCGCTCGTGCTGGGCGAGAGGATGATCGGCGTGCATGGCCAGGCGGAGCACGTGATAGGTCGCGATCGCCGACGCCAGCCCGGACGGATCGCCGACACCCCGACCGAAGGCCAGATCGATCGCGCCACCGACCAGGGCGTCGTGGATGTCGGACGCAAACACCGGGCGCACGGTGATCGGCACTGTGGGATCGTCGCGCACCACGGGCTCGATGATTCGGAAGATCTCCGACGGCGCGAGGTCCGGCGTATGACCAATCACGAACGGCACCCGACGATCGGCGTCGGCGCTGCGCACTGACGAAGCGAGGTGCCGACCGCCGGCTAGCAACGGCACCGCCCCGTCGTAGAGCGCCGAACCCGCCTCGGTCAGCACCAGGCGTCGATTCGCGCGCGAGAACAACGTGACGCCCATCTGCCGTTCGAGTTCGCGAATCGCCGACGACAGCGCCTGCTGGGTGATGTAGAGCTCGTCGGCCGCGACCCGCAGGTTCGGCGAATCGACCACCGTGACGAACATACGGAGCCGACGCAGATCGAGGTCGCGATCACCGGCCGACGGTGAGTTCATCAAGTGATTCCTGTCAACTATCCGATTTGGTCTGATTGTAGATTGTCAATTCGATCCTTAGGCTTGAACTTGCGATGCGAGCGGTACCCCCGACACCGCTCGCATCGCTTCGCTTCACATGGGTCCACGCACTGAGGGGATGCGTGGACCCATTTGCGCTTCCCGGCCGGTTCTACCTATGCACCGCGGCCCATCACCTATGCGATCGTTGACTACACTTTTGGCATCAACAACCGTTGGACAGCGCGCGCGACTTCCGGGGGTCAGGCTCGTGTGCCACGCAGGCTTGGGAGGGGCGCAGCGTGGGCAACATGGTCGGCACACCCCGGTATGCCCGGATACGCAAGCGGATTCCGCCCGCATTCTTCGAGGTCAGCCCCGAGTACAGCGACGCTCTCGAGATCGTCAACCAGATCGGCATCCGTGAGCGGTTCATTCGCTACAGCATCGCAGCGCTGACCATCACCTTTGGTGTTGTGGGACTCGTGAGTGCGTTCGCACCGGGGGGTTCGGCCGGATCGCCCGTTCGCCTCGCCATCGCCCTCGCAGCTTCGGTCAGCACCATCCCGGCGGCCATCGTGATCAGCAGGGTCAACCTCGGCACTGTGTGGTGGTCCAAGGAGGCGTCGATCAAGGGCGCCAACACGGCCTTCGTGATCTACGCCGATCTTGGCGTCGCGATCGTCCTGGCCACCTTTCAGAGTCCGATGATGGCGCTGCACGGAGCAACGCTGTTCGCGGTGATCGCAGGCTATGTCGCGCACTTCGTGCGGTTGCCGGTGGTCATAGCGCATGTGACGTTCACGAGCTTGGTGATCGTTGCGTGTGGGATTGCCACGGTCCTGCTGGACTATCCGGTGGCGACCAGCGCGTACTACACCGTCGTCGCACTGATGGCGTCGAACGGCATCGTGGTTCTGCTGCGGACCTACACCATCGATTTCCAACGCGCGATTGCGCGCCAGCTCGAACTTGCCAGTACCGACCCGCTGACCGAGGTCCGCAACAGACGAGGCTTTCTCAACACCGTCGCATCCGAACTGCGTCGGGGTTGCTTGTCGGGCCCGTTCGCCATTGCGATGGTCGACATCGACAACTTCAAACAGATCAACGACCAGCACGGGCATGTCGTCGGGGATGCCGTCCTCATCCGCATCGCACAATCACTGCAAGATATCGCCGGACCATCTGCCGTGGTCGGGCGCATGGGCGGCGACGAGTTCGCCATCGCGGCACCGCTCGAGCGCGAGGAAGCGATCCGCATGGCTCGCCGCATCACCGAGGTCCCGCACTCGATTCAGGGTGACGTGACGATCACCATGAGCCTGGGGATCTCGGTCCGCCGGGCGAAACGTACGCCGGTGTCGGCGTCGATGGTGATCGCGATCGTCAACGCGACACTCGCCAGTGCCGATCTCGCGCTGCTGCGTGCCAAGGCATCGGGCCGGGCCGGTCTGTCGACCACCGAAGCACCGTCCTGAGTTGCCCGTTCAGCGTCGGCCTTCGTCAGGCAGTTTGCCCGCGAGACCGCAGTCCGTGGGGCGACACCTTCCCCAGGAACAGAGGTCGCCGCACTCGAGTTGATCTGTGCGGCCCTCGGCGAGCTGAACTACGAGAAGTATCGGCTGTCCGACAACGGGGTCTTCATCAGGCAGGCCGCCGATGAGTTGATCCGACGTCACCACTGTGACCCGGATTTCACGCCCGACACCATCGCGCGGCTACTGCACGTCAGTCGGCGACAACTCTATCGGCACTTCGAGCAAGAGCCTCAGTCCATGGCCGAGCTGATCGGGGCTCAGCGTGCCCGGACCGCTCGATCATTGCTCGTCACGAATCCAACCCGCCCGGCCGAGGAGATCGCCACTGAATCCGGATTCACGTCGACGGCAACGATGCGCAGCCATCTGCGTGCCCAATATGGCATGGGGCCCAAAGAGATTCGTTCGAGCGCCACCGAGGCTCCACCCACCACCTGAAGCTCCGGTATCGACGGTCAGAGAATGACACCCGGGTTGAGCAGTCCCTGAGGGTCGAGGGCCTGCTTGATCAGTGTCGTCAGTTCCATCACGTCGGGCCCGACCTGATCGGGCAGCCACGCCTTCTTCAACCGGCCGACGCCGTGCTCACCGGTGATGGTGCCGCCCAACGAGATAGCCAGATCCATGATCTGACCGAACGCGCGGTGGGCCCGATCGTGCTCGTCGGCGTCGTCGGGGTCGAACACGATCAGCGGATGCGTGTTGCCGTCGCCCGCATGCGCGATCACCGAGATCATCACCGAGTTGTCCGACGCGATGTCGGCAACTCCGTCGATCAGCGACGGAAGCGACGGCAACGGCACGCCGACATCCTCGAGCAACAGCGTGCCGAGTTTCTCGACTGCGGGGATCGCCGCTCGTCGCGCCGCGGTGAATGCCTCCCCCTCGGCCGGGTCGTCGGTCGCGAAAACCTCGGCGGCCCCGTGGGTTTCGAAGGCATTCTGAATCAGTTCCACCTCGGCGACACCCGCCGGACCCGGCGCGTCGGACTGGGCGACGAGCAACGCGCCTGCCTCGCGATCGAGACCCATCCGCAGCATGTCCTCGACGGCGTTGATGGAGACCGAATCCATGAATTCCAGCATGGCAGGCCGTATTTCGGAGGTCACGGCGAGCACTGCAGCGCTCGCGTCGTGCACCGAGGAGAAGGTGCCGACCACCGTGCACGCCGGCGCCTGCGGCGGGAGCAGGCGCAGGGTGACCTCGGTGATGATGCCGAGCAGGCCCTCGCTGCCGACAAACAGTTTGGTCAACGGCAGTCCTGCGGAGTCCTTGAGTTGTTTGCCGCCGAGCCGTACCGCTCGGCCGTCGGCGAGGACCACTTCGAGGCCGAGGACGTAATCAGTCGTGACCCCGTACTTGACGCAACACAGGCCGCCGGCGTTGGTGGCGACGTTGCCGCCGATCGAGCAGATCTCGAACGACGACGGGTCCGGCGGGTACCAGAGCCCGTTGGCCGATGCGGCCGCCTTCACCTCGGAGTTGAACAGGCCCGGCTGACTCACCGCGGTGCGGGTGGCGGTGTCGATGGTGAGTTCGCGCATCTTCTCCGTCGAGATCATCACCGCGCCGTCGACCGCGGTGGAACCTCCGGACAGGCTGGTGCCGGCACCGCGCGTGATGATCGGCGTGGCGTGCGACACGCACCAGCGCACGGCGGTCTGCACCTCGGCGGTGCTCGTCGGGCGGATCAAGGCGAGTGGGGTTCCGGCGTCCGGGTCGGCCGCCCGGTCCTGGCGGTAGGCGGCGAGGATGTCGGGATCGGTGACGACCATGCCGTCGGGTAGCTGGGACATCAACTCGCTCAGATCGGCACCGCTCATGTTTGCCAGCCTATGGGGCGTCGGTGTGCACAATGGCGGCATGAGCGATTTCAACGGCACCATCATCGACGAGTTCCGTACCAACAGCGGATTTGTGCAGACCGCAGGGTTCGGGCGCAATCTGATCCTGCTGCACACCGTCGGCGCCAAGTCGGGTGAGCCGCGCATCAACCCGCTCCTCGCGCTGCCCGACGAGGGCGGATGGCTGGTCATCGGCTCGGCCGGCGGGTCACCGAAGACACCGGCCTGGGTGCACAATCTGCGCGCCGACTCGTCGGTGACGGTCGAATCCCCCGACATCGGCGGCGTCAAGACCCAGCAGGCCACCGTCACCGAACTCCCGCCCGACGAGCGCGACGCCGCGTGGGACCGTTTCACCGCCAAATCTGACGGCTTCCTCAAGTACACCGAGACTGCGGAGGGCCGCCAGTTCCCGATCTTCCGCGTCAGCCCCACCGAATAGCGGCCCGACGTCGGCTGCCCCTACCCTGTCGGTGTGTTCGAAGTTGGCGATGTGGTGGCCGGCTACACCGTCGACGAATTCCTGGGAGGCGGTGCGACGGCCGACGTCTTCCGTGTGCACCGCGGCGACGACCGACCTGTGGCACTCAAGGTGCTGCACCCGAAAGGGTCCGATCCCAGCCGCATGCGCGAGCGATTCGACCGCGAATTCACCATCGCCCGCAAACTCGACCATCCACACATCGTCAAGATCTATGCCCGCGGCGAGGTCGACGATCCGGACACCGCACCCGCGCTCCGCCGACCGCACTACCCGGCGCTCTGGATGGCGATGCAGTACGTGCCCGGCTCCCCCGCGACGACGCTGATACCCCACGAAGCCGAACCCGACGTACCGGCGATCCTGCGCATCGCCGCACAGATCGCGAGCGCGCTGGACTACGCACACGGACAGGAGATCCTGCACCGCGACGTCAAACCCGCGAACATCCTCACGACGCCGACGTCGTCGGGGCTCGACGGGTTTCTGTCCGACTTCGGCATCGCGCAGTTCCTCGATGACACCCGGCCCCTGGCCCGAAACGGACGCGTGCAAGGTTCGATCGCCTACGCAGCACCGGAACTTCTTCAGGCTCAACAGCTTTCCCCAGCCACCGATCTGTACGCCTTCGCTTGCTCGTTGGTGGAACTGCTGACCGGCTTCCCTCCGTACCCACGCACCACCGCCTTCGCCATCACCTACGCACACATCAACGACGACCCGCCCAAACTCACCAGACGCCGCAGATGGCTACCGTCGGCGATGGATTCGATCTTCGCGAAGGCTCTCGCCAAGTCACCCGCCGACCGCTATTCGTCGTGCGGCGAACTGGTGGAGATCATCACCCGACTCATGCGCGACGTGCCGATCCCCGAGGCACCCCCGCACCGACTGTTCGGGCGATCGCGGACCCGACGCTGACTTCTCTGCTGCCTGGGGGCTCGAGGCGCCGGCCGGGAGCCGCGCAGGTGTCGATGGGCCGACGGGGTGCCACTGAAAGTAGGGGAGGAAGTCTCTTCCCCGGGGTTTGGTGTCGTCCCCCAGAAAATTCGCGGGGAGGACACCGAGGTTAGGGGAAGAGTTTCTTCCCCTATTTTCTTGGGGACGGCCGGAGGGTGGCGGCGATCACATCCGAAGGAGATGTTAAATCGGACATCCGATCCGTTAAACTGCCTGGCGCCAAGATGATTCGCGTTGCACGGTGCCACGTCGAGCCGAATGATGTCCGATTTCTTTAACATTCCACCGCTCGCGCCGACCATTTAGCACGTCTAATCTCTGTTCTGGTTCTGTTCATCTGCGCGTGCGCTCTCGCGATCCGAGGGTGCCCAATGCTGCGCGAAAAAACCCACCACCACAAGGGAAACATGACGTCCGAAACCACCACGTACGACAATTCGTCCCTCGCACACGAAGACGAGGGCTATCACAAGAGCCTCAAACCGCGGCAGATTCAGATGATCGCCATCGGCGGCGCGATCGGCACCGGCCTGTTCATGGGCGCGGGCAGCCGCTTGCACGACGCCGGACCCGGCCTGTTCATCGTGTACGCCGTCTGCGGCATCTTCGTCTTCTTCATCCTGCGGGCCCTCGGTGAGCTGGTACTGCACCGCCCGTCGTCGGGCTCGTTCGTGTCGTATGCACGCGAATTCTTCGGTGAGAAAACAGCATTTGTCACCGGATGGCTCTACTTCTTCAACTGGGCGGCGACCGCGGTGGTCGACGTCACCGCGGTTGCGCTCTACGTGCACTACTGGAGCATGTTCGAGGCGATACCGCAGTGGCTCATCGCGCTCATCGCACTCTGCATCGTCCTCACCATGAACGTCATCTCGGTGAAACTGTTCGGCGAGATGGAGTTCTGGGCATCGATCATCAAGGTCACCGCGCTCATCGCCTTCCTCGTGGTCGGCATGGTGTTCCTGGCCGGACGCTTCGACATCGACGGACAGCAGGCCGGGATCAGCGTCATCACCGACAACGGCGGTCTCTTCCCCGAGGGCATCTTCCCGCTGTGCATCGTCACGTCCGGGGTCATCTTCGCCTACGCGGCAGTCGAATTGGTCGGTATCGCGGCCGGCGAGACCGAGGATCCGCCCAAGGTGATGCCACGGGCCATCAACTCCGTCATCGTGCGCATCGCCGTGTTCTACGTCGGCTCGGTTCTGCTGCTCGCGTTGCTGCTGCCCTATACCGCCTATCGCGCCGGCGAGAGTCCATTCGTCACGTTCTTCTCCAAGATCGGCATGCCTGCCGCGGGCGGGATCATGAATCTTGTTGTGCTGACGGCCGCTCTGTCGAGCCTCAATGCCGGCCTGTACTCCACCGGCCGCATCCTGCGTTCGATGGCGATGAACGGTTCGGGCCCGGCGTTCACCGGCAAGATGAATCGCAATGGAGTGCCGTTCGGCGGCATCGCACTCACCGGAGCCCTGACGCTCCTCGGCATCGTGCTCAACCTGTTCGTTCCCGAGGACGCATTCAACATCGCGCTCGATCTGTCTGCGCTGGGGATCATCTCGACCTGGGCGATGATCGTCGCCTGCCAGATTCAGCTGTATCGCTGGGAGCGCAAGGGAATTCTCGAACGCCCCGCATTCCGGCTGCCGGGTGCTCCCTACACGAGCTACGTGACGCTGCTTTTCCTTGCCGCGGTGACCGTGCTGATGTGCTACGAGAACATCTGGAACCTGATCGCCATCCTCGTCATCATCCCGATGCTGATCGTCGGCTGGTATGCGGTGCGCGGCAAGGTGATGACGATGGCAGCGGCACGCGAAGGCTACACCGGCGACTACCCCGTCGTGCCGCAACCGCCGGTCCCCGAGGCGCCGCACGGGCGTCATCAGGAGTCGGAGGAGGACTGAGCCGGAGTCCTCAGGGAGCGGACACCTCTTCGATGCTGTAGGTGCGTAGCGCGTTGTCGCGGAACACTTTACGAAGCGCGTCCGGACCCCATCGGGACAGGCAGTCGATGAGCGCACCCACCTGCATGTCCATCCGGGAGTTCGGTTTGTCGATCGGGTAGTTGCTGCCGTACATGACACGTTCGGTGCCGAAGTGGGTGATGATGTGTTCGACGAACGGTCCGATCATCTCGGCGAGGGTGGCCTGGTCACCGATGTTGCCCCACCGTTCGTGGCCGAACCCGAGGACCGGCATCGCCAGGCCGGACAGCTTGACCGACACATTGCGATGGCCGGCGAGCGTCGTCATCCGTTCCCGCCACAGGCGCATGATGTCGGCGCGGGCTGCGGCGGTGGCTCCGGTTCGCAGGCCGATGGGACCGAAAACCCCTGCGGGAATGCCGAAGTGGTCGAGGACGATCGGCGTGTCAGGATACTCACGGGCCAGGGTGACGACGTCGTAGAGCTGGTGGGAATACACCGAGGCGTCGAAAATCAGCTTCCTGGCGGCGATCTCGCCGAACCCTTCCAGGAAGGCGGCCGACGCCAGCATGCCTTCGGTGTCGCCGCCGTCCCGAACGCGGGGATCGGGGTGCCGTGACGAGATGATACGAACACCGCGGAACAGATCGGTGACCGCCGCGTGCTCGTCGAGGATGCGGCCGAACTCGGGAGCGCGCGGATCGGCGTGTGCGATCAGGGCGCCGAGTCGCGGGGCGCCCCGCTCACCGAAGGGCAATCCCACCACGTAGCGGGTCTCCTCGACCGACGTCGTATCTTCTGCCGGCTGGTCTTCGATGGACTCGGCGCGCCAGTGCGATTCCATGTGCACGACGGTGTCGATCGGCACCCCGGCGACGGCCGGCACGCCCGCGATGTCGGCGGCGTACTGCCGCGGCTCGTAGGTGCGCGCGACGGTTCGGGGAGTCAGCACGTATTCGCGATCGGCGCGCGAGACGATGACGGGGAAGATCCGGTCCCCGATGCCGGGCACGAAGCGATAGAGGCGGGACGCACGGTTGGCAGCCCACGGTGTCCGTCGCGGATTCCACTGCTGCAGGTGTGCATCGACGATCCCGGGAATCACACCGTCGAGAGACGTCACAACACGTACCCTGCCACAGGCTTCGGCGAGGCGGCATACGATGGAGGATCGTGAATCGGTCTCGATCCAGCCGCGACCGGTCCCGACCACATCGACACGAGCGACCGGGGAGGTGAAAGGACGCGATGGCGACGCACTCTCGGCATGCGCTGCACCATCTGCGGACCGCGGTGAACCGAGATCCTGACCGCTTCGCCAAGAACGTGTACACGCGCATGTTCGCCATCGACCCGGACCTCCGGGACCTCTTCCCCGCGATGATGGCCGGCCAGCGCGACGCCTTCTACCGCGTCGTCGACCACGTCCTGGAGGTCATCCCCGCCGAATCCGGCCAGCCCGAGCTGGTCGAGTTCTTGGCCCAGCTGGGCCGCGACCATCGGAAGTTCGGCGTCGAACCCGAGCATTACCGCGTCATGTACCTCGCGCTCATGGGTGAGTTCGCCGAGCTGATGGACGGGTATTGGGACACCGACACCGCCGACGTCGTCGCACAGGCGACGATGCTGCTGACCGGCGTCATGCGTGGCGCCGCCGAAACCGCGACACAGCCGGCCACGTGGACTGCCACCGTCGCCGAGAAGTACCGGATATCCCGCGACCTCGCCGTCGTCCGCCTGGTCGCCGACACCCCGCTGCATTTTCACGCCGGGCAGTACGTCGAGGTGCAGATCCCGCAGTGGCCCAAGGCGTGGCGCAATCTGTCGTCGGCGATCCCACCGAACCCCGACGGCGAACTCGAGTTCCATGTCCGGGCCATCAAGGGCGGCACGGTGAGCCCGACCATCGTCGCCGACACCCGCGTCGGGGATGTCTGGCATCTGGCGCAAGGGCACGGCACGCTGCACGTCGACCCCGACCGCGACGTGCTCATGGTCGCCGGTGGCACCGGGCTGGCACCACTTCGCGCGCTGATCATCGAGATGTCCAAACGCGCGGATTCGCCCCGCACACACATTTTCTACGGCATGCGCTACCCCGGTGAGCTCTACGACCTCGCCGTGCTGCGACGCATCGCCACCACCAATCCGTGGCTGCAGGTGACCGCGGTGACCGAGGAGACGACCGACCCTTGGTGGCTGAGCTCGCTCCCGTCACCCGAAGATCTGGGGATGCCGCACCTGATCGGGCGACTCGGTGACGTCGTCGTCGGACAAGGATCGTGGGACGACCATCAGGTTCTGGTCGCGGGGTCGCCGCAGATGGTGGAGGCGACGCGGCGCAAGCTGATCATCGCCGGGGTGCCCGCGAGCCGCATCCAATACGATCCGGTGATCTGAGAAGTCTCAGTTCTGGGCGTTGGGGTCGTAGGGGTTGGGGTTGACCGTCTCGGTGACGGTCTCCGTCTCCGTCGTCGTCTCCGCGGGTGGTGTCTCGGTGATCGTCCTCGTCCGGGTGACGGGCCGCGGTGTGGTGGTCTGGGTGACGGTCCGGGTTTCCGTCTCGACGACGGTGTCGGCGGCCTCGGTCTTGGTCACCGTCCTGCCCGGTCCGGGGGTGGTGACGGTGGAGGTGATGGTGCTCGGACTGGTCTCGCGGAGTTCTCCGTCGGCGGCGAGCACCGCGGTGATGGCAAGGGCGCCCAGGACGATCGCAGCGCCGATTGCGGCGCCGATGAACCACCAGCGTTTACCCGACGATGCGGGCGCCGATCTGGTCAGCATCGTCGGCGCCTCGGCGACGCGGGCCAACTCGGCGGAACTGATGGCCGACGCGAGGGAAGGCTGGTCGGCGATCGTCACGGGACGCTGGACGGCGTACTCGAAGGCGGGCGCGACGCCCGGGGTCTCGGCACCAGGTCCGGTGCAGATCACCGAGGTGAGCTTGTCGCCGCCGGGCATCTCGGTGATGGCGTCGGCCAACGCGGAGGCACCCTCATGCTCGGTGACCGGTCCGCACTCACCTCGATCGAATTGCCCGACCCCGACGAGACGTCCGGTCGCGACGTCGACGGTGACCGTGGTGGCCCCGACCGAGGGGGCGGCGTTGGTTCCGAGGTCGACCACCGCGACCACGCCGGGACGCGTCGCCTGCGCTCGGGCGACCTCCGCCAGGGCGGTCGGGAAATCGGTCACCCCGATCTTCGAGTGCCAGTCGGGAGTGCCGGCGGTCGGAGCGAATGCGCTGTTGAGATGCTCGCGCAGGGAGTCGTCGGCGACCGCGAGACCGATGTGCTGGAAGTCCATCGGGACCGAGGTCACGAGTTCTTCGATCGCCGACTCCACCTGCGACGACGTCGCCGAATCCGGCAGGTCGACGAGGTTGCTGGCGACGACACGGCCGTCCCCGTCGCGGACGACAGAGGCGATCTGGTCGTCGACGACGGAGATACCGAGCACGGTATCGGTCATCTCGGCCACCGGGCACTACCTCTCACGTCGATCCTTGACCAGACAGGATAACGGCAGGTCCCGGGTCCTCGGCTGCCGGGGCCGATCGGGGTTAACTCTTGGGACGCCTGTTACGCGGCTGCCACACCACCAGCGCGCTGGTGCGCGGCACCGGGACGAGTTCGCCGCCGCGTCGGCCGCGGGCCTGCTGCAGTTCGTCGCCGAGTTCACGCACCCGCTGGCTCAGCGCATCGACCTGATTCTCCAGATCGATGATCCGTTTGATGCCGGCGAGGTTGACACCCTCCTCCTGGGAGAGTCGCTGGATCTCGCGCAGCAGTTCGACGTCGCGGGTGGAGTAGCGCCGGCCGCCGCCGCTCGTGCGTTGGGGGGTGACCAGGCCGAGCCGGTCGTATGTGCGCAGGGTCTGCGCATGCATACCGGCCAGCTCGGCGGCCACGGAGATCAGGAACGTCGCCGACTCGTCGAAGTCACGGGACGCCATCATCATCGCCCCCACCCGGCGCGCGGATCGAATCCGCTCGCGCGTTCGGCCTCGGCATAGCGGCGCATGGCCTCGGTGGCGTCGTCGTCGAGCTTGGGCGGCACCGCGACCTTGACGGTCACCAGCAGATCGCCTGCCCCACCCGAACGCTTCGGCACGCCCCGACCACGCACTCGCAGCGTGCGGCCGTCGGTGGTGTTGGCCGGGATCTTGACCCCGACCGACCCCTCGAGGGTCGGCACCGACACCGTCGCCCCGAGCACGAGTTCGGAGATGCTCACCGGCAACTGCACCTTGAGGTCGTTGCCACTGCGCGTGAACACCTTGTCGGCGGTCACGTGGACGACCACGTAGAGGTCGCCCGACGGCGCGCCGCGTCGTCCGGCCTCACCCTGTCCGGCAAGCCGGATGCGTTGCCCGTCTTCGACTCCCGCGGGAATGCGGACGTTGATCGTGCGGGCGCGGACCTTGACGCCGCTGCCGTCGCAGTCGGTGCACGGATCGTCGATGCGGCTTCCGGTGCCCTGACAATCCTGGCAGGGTTCGCTGAATCCGAACGCGCCCTGGTTGCGGCTGATGAACCCGGAACCGTTGCAGCTCGGGCACACTCGCGGGCTGGTGCCCGGCTTGGCGCCACTGCCGTGACACGTGGTGCACGGCGATGGGCTGGTCACCCGAAGCTGGACGGTGGTACCGAGTGCTGCGTCCTTGAACGACAGCGACGTCTCGGTTTCGAGGTCGTTGCCGCGTCGCGGCCGGCTTGCGGTCGAGGTTCGCTGACCGCCGCCGCCACGGTTGAACAGGCCCTCGAAAAGGTCGCTGAATCCGCCGGAGCCACCACCAGCCTCGGCACCGCTGCCGAACAGGTCGCCGATGTTGAAGTCGGCCCCGCCGCCCGACGTGTTGTAGTTTGTGCCCCCGCCGAAGCCGCCCGGAAAACCGTTGCCGCCGCCGCGGAATCGACCGCCCGCGAACATGGCGCGGGTCTCGTCGTACTCCTTACGCTTCGCGGGATCGGAGAGCACGCTGTGGGCCTCGGATACGCGCTTGAAGCGTTCCTCGGCCGCGCTGTCCCCCGGGTTGGCGTCCGGATGCAGCTCGCGGGCGAGCTTCCGATAAGCCTTCTTGATCTCGTCGGCCGAAGCGTCAGAAGCAACGCCGAGGTCCTGGTAGAAGTCGTGTTCCAACCATTCGCGTTGTGGAGCCACCAGACGTCACCTCCTTTGATGTTCTGTTGTCTGGTCTGTCAATGAAATTGTGAAGCAATCCACTTTCTGAGCCGTAAGCCCCGCTCCCTGAGGTGCGAGCCTGCGAGCCTCGAAGGGGCTGGCGACATTGTCTCACCAAGCCCTTCGAGGCTCGTCGCTAGCGCTCCTCGCACCTCAGGGAACGTTGACCCTCAGGGTGCGGCGGTTTCTGCCGGATCGGTGACCGTGACCATCGCGGTGCGGATCACCTTGTCACCCAGCCGGTAACCGCAGCGGTACACGGCCCCGAGTACCGGGTGCGCACCGTCGCCGTCGTGCTGGACGGCCTCATGCAGTTCCGGGTTGAACTCGTCGCCGGGTTCACCGAAGCGGGCGAGACCCTCCGCGGTGAGGGCACCGACGAGCTTGTCGGCGACCGCACGCAACGGACCACTCTCGAGATCGCCGTGCTCACGTGCACGGTCGAGGTCGTCGAGGACGGGGAGCAGTTTGTCGATCAGGATCTGCTTGCCGTAGGCAACCGACCCCTGCTTCTCCTCCGCCGCACGCCGCTTGAAGTTGGCGAACTGAGCGCGTTCCCGTTGCAGGTCCGCGGTCAGTTCTGCCACCCGCTCGTCGGCCGCGTTGGGTTCGGCCGCCGGGTGTGCACCCGGGCGAACCTCCCCCGTGTCCGGGTCGATGACCCGCTTGTCGGTGACGGTGATGGGCATGTCGCCCTCGCGCTCGGGTTCGACCCCGCCGAGTTCGGCTTCGGTCGGGTCGAACCCGGTGTCGGGCGAGGACTCGCTCTGGGTCACTTCTTCTCCTCGTCGACGACCTCGGCGTCCACGACGTCGGCGTCGGCATCTGCGGCGTCACCGGCCGGTGCGTCACCGTTGGGCGACTCGGCGGTGTTGGCGTAGATGGCCTGGCCGAGAGCCTGCGACTCCTCGGACAGCTTCTCGATCGCGTTCTTGATGGCGGTCGAATCGGTGCCCTTCAGTGCCTCCTGCGCGTTGGAGATGGCCGATTCGACCTTCTCCTTGACGTCGGCGGGAACCTTGTCCTCGTTGTCCTTGAGGAACTTCTCGGTGTGGTTGACCAGCGACTCCGCCTGATTGCGGGTCTCGGCCTCTTCACGCCGCTTGCGATCCTCGTCGGCATGCGCCTCGGCATCCTTGATCATCCGGTCGATCTCGTCCTTGCTCAGGCCCGAGCCGTCCTGGATGCGGATGGAGTTCTCCTTGCCGGTGCCCTTGTCCTTCGCGGTGACGTGCACGATGCCGTTGGCGTCGATGTCGAAGGTCACCTCGATCTGCGGGACACCCTGCGGCGCGGGGGCGATGCCACCGAGCTCGAAGGAGCCGAGAAGCTTGTTGTGCGAAGCGATCTCGCGCTCACCCTGATACACCTGGATCTGCACCGACGGCTGGTTGTCCTCGGCCGTGGTGTAGGTCTCCGACCGCTTGGTCGGGATGGTGGTGTTGCGCTCGATCAGCTTGTGCATGACGCCGCCCTTGGTCTCGATACCGAGGGAGAGCGGAGTGACGTCGAGCAGCAGCACGTCCTTGACCTCACCGCGCAGCACACCGGCCTGCAGGGCGGCGCCCACGGCGACGACCTCGTCCGGGTTGACGCCCTTGTTGGGCTCCCGGCCGCCGGTCAGTTCTTTGACCAGCTCGGTGACTGCCGGCATACGGGTCGAGCCACCGACCATGACCACGTGGTCGATGTCGCCGACGGAGATGCCGGCGTCCTTGATGACCGCCTGGAACGGTGCGCGAGTGCGCTCGAGCAGGTCGCTGGTGATCTTCTGGAACTCGCTGCGGCTCAGCTGCTCGTCGAGGAACAGCGGATTCTTGTCGGCGTCGACGGTGATGTAGGGCAGGTTGATCGACGTCGACTGCGAGGACGACAGTTCGATCTTGGCCTTCTCGGCAGCCTCGCGTAGACGCTGCATGGCCATCTTGTCCTTGGTCAGATCGATGCCGCTGGAGCTCTTGAACTTCTCGACGAGCCAGTCGACGACGCGCTGATCCCAGTCGTCACCACCGAGGTGGTTGTCACCGGAGGTCGCGCGGACCTCGACCACGCCGTCGCCGATCTCGAGCAGCGAGACGTCGAACGTTCCGCCACCGAGGTCGAAGACCAGGATGGTCTGTTCCTTCTCACCCTTGTCGAGTCCATAGGCCAGGGCTGCGGCGGTGGGCTCGTTGACGATGCGCAGGACGTTGAGGCCGGCGATCTGGCCGGCTTCCTTGGTTGCCTGGCGCTGGGCGTCGTTGAAGTATGCGGGCACCGTGATGACGGCGTCGGAGACGTCTTCACCCAGGTACGACTCGGCGTCGCGCTTGAGCTTCATGAGCGTGCGCGCGCTGATCTCCTGCGGGGTGTACTTCTTGTCGTCGATGTCGACGGTCCAGTCACCTTCGCCCATGTGGCGCTTGACCGAACGGATGGTGCGGTCGACATTGGTGACCGCCTGATTCTTTGCGGGCTGACCGACCAGCACCTCGCCGTTACGCGCGAAGGCGACCACCGACGGGGTGGTCCGGGAGCCTTCGGCATTGGCGATGACGGCCGGCTCTCCACCTTCGAGCACCGCGACCACGGAGTTGGTGGTGCCGAGGTCGATTCCAACAGCACGGGACATCTTGTTGCTTCCTCCTAGTTCGTGGGTGTGCACCCAAGTACGTTGTTCGAAACCCGAACTTCAGTGCATCCGACTCATGTCCTACTGGAGGACACAGCCGGAGTCAACCTGGGTTGAGCCTACACGACTCAGGTTTCTCGATTTGTTCAACCGGGACATGGCCGGGATCATTCCCGGAATCCCGAAAAAGTTGAGCGCGATACGCTCAATGTGAGTAATCGCTGGTCAGGGTCGGTTCTGCTCGGCGTTGCAAACACCGACGATGTCGGCGGATGGGTCGCCGACTCGAAGAGTTAGGGTGACCGCCTCCGCTGAGCTGCGGAAATCTGTACCTGGGAGGCTTGCCAAGCACATAGTGCCCTTGGCCGGGCTGAGGGGTACAGACATCCGACGGGTCGCGGTGCGTTCGGGTCGTTGGGCCGGCTCGACTCCGGGAGTTGGCGTCTGAAGCGGTCGCCGTGAGGTGTCGCCGAGGGCAATATGCCTCGGCGGGCACTGAGGAGGCCCGTTTCGGACGCCTCCCGGTGGGTGTCATTGCCCTCGCGCTCGGCGACCACGCTCTTCCCGCCGCCACGACCGCCGACGACGTCGGCGGTCGGGACGCTGATCCGACAGAGTCCGGTGACCGACGCTGCGAACTGGGCAAATGTGAGGCTCGCGTCTGCGGCGCGACGGCTTGGGCGACCGAGCCCGCCAGGTGCCGGGGCCGAAAAGCGGTGCGGACCACCGGTTCAGCCCACTGTGTGTGCTGTCACTTCCACTCGCAGAACACGATTCGCGGGCTTAAGGTCAGCCTTGTCGTCGTGATCAGATTCGATGACACGTAAGAATCGCACTATATGTCGGGGGACATCATGGGATCAGTTGAAACAATCGTCGGCCTGTACCAGGTCTATCAAATCCTGCACTCACTCGGCCTCGTCTGAGGTCCACGCGATCAGTATGATTTTGGGGCCGGATTCCGGACCCAAAATCATACTGATCGAGAGGTGATCCGTGAGCGACGCCGACATCCGCTTCTACTTCGATCCGGTCTGCCCGTTTGCCTGGATGACCAGCAAGTGGGTGCGCAAGGTGCAGGCGCAACGCGACTATGCGGTGGACTGGCGATTCATCTCGCTGCGACTTCTCAACGCGCACATCGACTACGACGCGCACTTCCCGCCCGAGTACGAGGCCGGGCACTGGGCCGGTTTGAAGCTCCTGCGGGCGGCGGCAAGTGTCCGACGCGAACACGGGCGCGACGCCATCGGCCCGCTCTACACCGCTTTCGGGACCCGAATCTTCGACTCGCACACCGGAACCTACATGGTGGGCGAGCGCGATCACCGCGGCACGGCCGAATTCCTGGAACCGATCCTCGCCGAACTCGGACTGCCGCCCGAACACATTGACGCGCTTGATGACTCGTCGTGGGATGCCGAGATACAAGCCGAGACGGACGAAGCGCTGTCCCTCACCGGACGGGACGTGGGCACACCGATCATCCATTTCCAGCCGCCGGACGGCGTGGCATTCTTCGGCCCGGTCATCAGCCGGCTGCCCAGCGACGACGACGCAGTCGCCCTGTGGGACCACGTCATCGGCCTCGCGAGCTTTCCCGGGTTCGCTGAACTGAAACGCAGCCTGCGCGAGAAGCCTCAACTCCGTGCATTCGGAGTCACCGATGCCGATGTGGGTGTCCAAGAGGACTGGCACGCAGGGAGTCGTCGGCTCAAGAAGTGAGTCGCTCCGGCGGCTGGCATGCGTGATTCATTGCCGGTTGGACGTGCGGTGTCACCGGTGCCCCGGATCGGATGGTCGCGGCGGCGACGATGCCACCGAGGGCACAGCAGATCGCGGAGATGATCATCGCGGTGTGGAATCCCGACCCGAGCGGCTGACCGGGACCGCTGTCGATACCGGCGACGACCGGCAGGATCGCGACCGCGAGCAGTCCAGCGAGACGCGCGACGGCATTGTTGACGCCCGACGCGGTGCCTGCATGTGCGTCGTCGACCGCGCCCAGCGCCGCGGAGGTCAAGGGCGCAACCGTGATGGTCATACCGAGCCCGAACACCACAACAGCCGGGAACACTGCAGTGAAGTAGCCGGCGCCGGGTTCGATCCGCGTCATCAGCGCCAATCCGGTGGCCGCGACGAGCGGTCCGACGGTCATCGGCAGTCGCGGTCCCGTCATCTGCGACACCTTGCCGGACAGTGGTGACCCGAACAGCATGATGATGGTGCTCGGTGTGGTCGCGGCCCCGGCCTCGAGCGCCGAGTAGCCCATACTCTGCTGCAGTTGCAGCGCAAGCAGGAACAGCGCTCCGCCGAGTGCCGCGTACACGACCAGCGTTGTCAGGTTGGCTCCGGTGAACTGGGCAGACCGGAACAGCCCGAGCGGCAGCAGTGGGTCGTCGACCCGGGATTCGATGACAACGAAACCGATCAGTCCGATGACACCTATTGCCGCCGAGGCGATCACACCGGCGTCCGAGCCTCGATCCGGGAACTCGATCAGCGCATAGATCACCCCACTCAACCCGACGATCATCGCGAGAGCGCCTGCGACGTCGAGCCTTCCCGTGCCGGCGCCGTCTGACTTCGGCACGTGCCTCAACGCGATCGCGATGGCACCGACGGCAAGTGGAACGCTGAGATAGAACACCCACCGCCACGACACGGCGTCGACCAACCACCCACCGACGAACGGGCCCAAAGCGGTTGTGGCACCGGACATGCCGGCCCACAGGCCGATCGCTTGGCTGCGGTCCTCCTCGCGAATCTCCGCGTCGATCAATGCGAGGCTGCCCGGTACCACGGCGGCCGCGCCGACGCCCTGGACGATGCGAGCCGCGATCAACGCCTCGATCGTCGGCGCCAGGCCGCAGGCCATGGATGCCAGCCCGAAGATCACCAGTCCGCCGACGAAGATCCGACGCCGACCGTAACGATCGCCGGCCACGCCACCGACCAGCAGCAGAGCGCTGAGGGTCAGCAGGTAGCCGTCGAGCACCCACTGCTGCCCGGACAGTCCAGTGTCGAGGTCGCGGGAAATGGCGGGAAGTGCGACGTTGACCACCGTGCTGTCGAGGAACGCCACCCCCGAGCCGAGCACGGCCGCGGCGATGAGCCAGCGACCGGAACTCGACGATGCGGAGAGACCTTCCGACATGAGCCGGCGTCACCTGCCCTTCGAGGCTCGTCGATTTCGAGACGCGTCGGGTCGCTCCGCTCCCTCGTCGCTCCTCAACCCGGCGGCTAGCGCTCCTCGCACCTCAGGGAGCGGTAAGGCCAGGGTATGCCCTAGACGTGCGCCAGCGCTGCCATCAGGTCATCGCGGTTGCCGTTGAGTTCGGCGAACCGCAGCGGCTTTACGCGTTCGACGAGGATCTCGCGGGTGGCCTCCGGGAGAAGGTGCATCACCTCGTCGAGGAAGTCGTCGAGCGGCATCGCCCATTCGGCCTCTGCCTGCCCGGGCATGAGATCGGTCTGGACGGCCGGCGGGACGAGCTCGAGAACACCGATACCGCTGTCGGCCAACTGGATTCGCAGGCTGTCGGTGAAGGAGTGGATGGCCGCCTTGGTTGCGCTGTAGGTGGGTGTGCCCACCATCGGGGTGAACGCGAGCCCCGAGGACACCGTGATGATCGTGGCGTCGGGCTGTGCGGCGAGGAATTCGGTGAACGCCGCCACCAGGCGCAGGGGTCCGAGGATGTTGGTCTCCACCTCCGCGACCGCTGTGCTGAGAAAGTCGTTGTCGCGCAGATCTTCTGAGCGCATGATGCCGGCCATCGCGATCAGCACGTTGGTGTCCGGGAATCGTCGCTGGACCTCGGCGGACACCCGCACGACGTCGTCGGCGTCGGCGGTGTCGATGCGGACGGTCTCGATGCCGGGGTGCGCGTCGGCGATCTGCGACAGCAGTTCTGTGCGTCGACCGCCGACGATGACCCGATTGCCCGCCTCGTGCAGGCGCAGTGCGAGACCGAGCCCGATTCCCGAGGTCGCGCCCGGGATGAAGATGGTGTTGCCGCTGATACGCATGATCTGTCTCCTTGTTGACGACTGAACTTTTCGACCTCCACACCACCGCAGTGCGGCGAGGGCAACAAGGCACCACTCATCCACGGACCGTCGATCCCTGGATGAGTACGGGCCGATCGGCAAGAGTGGAATGCAGAGTCGATCGTGAGGAGGGCCCATGGACTTCGACCGGGCCGGTTTGGCGGAGTTCCTGCGACGCCGCCGGGAGGCGCTGACGCCTGCGGACGTAGGGTTGCCCGCCGGGAGTCGGCGTCGTACCAGCGGATTGCGTCGCGAAGAGGTCGCGCTGCTCGCGCAGATGTCCACGGACTACTACAGCCGCCTCGAACAGCAACGCGGCCCGCATCCGTCAGAGCAGATGCTGACCGCGTTGGCCCGGGCGCTGCACCTGTCGCTCGATGAGCGTGACCACCTTTTCCGGCTCGCCGGCCAGCACGCTCCGGGACGCCGATCGGCGTCCGACCACGTCGGGCCGGGGATGCTGCGGATCGTCGACCGTCTCGCCGACACACCGGCGATGGTCGTCAACAGCGCCGGTGAGACGCTGCTGCAGACCATGCCGGCGAAGGCTCTCGTAGGCGACGAGACGCACTTCGAGGGCGTCGCACGCAGCATCGCCTACCGCTGGTTCACCGACCCAGCGACCCGACAACGCTTCCCTGCCGACGACCACGACCATCACGCACGAGCCCACACCGCCCGACTGCGCGCCGCGGTCACCACGGAGGGACCCGACTCCCGCGCCGCGGTGATCGCCGACGCCCTGCTCGCGGAAAGCCCCGAGTTCGCGTCGTTGTGGAAGGAGCACGACGTGAACGTTCGGCTCACCGACCAGCGCAAACGGCTGCTCCATCCCGAGCTGGGGCTGATCGAGGTGTTCTGCCAGACCCTGTTCGACCCCGACGCCAACCAGGGCCTGCTCGTCTACACCGCGACCCCGGGCACCGTGAGTCACGAGAAACTGGCCATGCTGAGCGCGGTGAGCGTGTGAGGCCATTCGCGAACGAGCGACTACATTCGGCGAGGTTGGTCACGCGGACGGGACGGGGGTGCGCCGCACATGGTTACCGGCAACGCGACACCCGATCGTCGTGCCCAATTCAGCAGCGCCGCCTTCGACGTCGTCGCGTCCGGCGGATTGAGAGCACTCACGCACCGCGCCGTCGACGACGCTGCCGGCGTGCCCCCCGGTTCGGTCAACTACTACGCACCCAACCGTTCCAAGCTGCAGCAACTCGCGCTCCAGGAAGCGTTTGAACGGATGCGGGAGATCGCGGTGCGCGAGTTCGAACCGATCT
Organism: Gordonia sp. NPDC003585; assembly: GCF_040610755.1. Classification (NCBI taxonomy): domain Bacteria; kingdom Bacillati; phylum Actinomycetota; class Actinomycetes; order Mycobacteriales; family Gordoniaceae; genus Gordonia; species Gordonia sp. NPDC003585. The sequence goes on from NZ_JBEXMX010000027.1 coordinate 52,098, forward strand.
TCGACACCATGGCCGGCGGTCACCGGCCGTCGGAGACGATGATCCTCGACTGCGTGGTGAGGTTCATCGAGGCGATGACGACGGAGGGTCGCGGACTCGTGGTGGTGCGGCATGCGCTGCTGATCGAGGCGCAGTTCGATCCGGCGCTGCGCGAGCTGATCGTGGCCAATCGCAGTCGGTTCGTGGGGTTTGCCGATCAGATCACGCTTGAGTTCTGGCCGAAGCGCCCCACCCGTGCCGCCGAACTGATCGTCGCGGTGATCGAAGGCCTCATCCAGCAGCAGACCCTGGTCACCGCACAGCCGTTCGATGCGGCGATGAATCGTGAGACTGTCGCGCGCGTCCTGGGATTCTCGGCGAAGAGCTGAGCTGGTTCAGTCCGGCGTGGGGATGAGCGCGTCACCCGGGAAGCCGCGGACCGGGTGAACGTCGAACTCGAAGACGCCGGCCTGTACGGCCGGGTCGTCGTTCATGATCTTCGCGGTGGTTTCGGGGTCTTGGTCGAAGATCCCGTAGCCACGGATGTCGGAGTCGTCGCTGGCACCGAGGATGATCGAGAGTTTGCCGCTGGCCCGCAACGAGAAGTTGCGGCGGCTGTGCTCCCAAATGAGGGGTTTCGCCTCGTCGGTGTGGAACTTGGGGCCGGCTTTCAGGACGACCACCGAATACGGCTGCGAGTACGCGATGATCGTCTTCATCTCCGCGTCGGTGATCGGTGGGAGGTCGGACATGCAAAGCTCCTTTGCTGACACGTGCCGAGGTTTCCCTCCCACCGTAGCCCGACGATCAGGCCGCTGTGTTCACTGTCTCTGCGGTCACCTCGGCCGCCGGCTCGAGAGCGGCCGCGACGACGTCGGCGACATCGGCGAACGGCGTCACCGTCACCGCGTCGAGGACCTCGGCCGGGACATCGTCGAGGTCGGCCTCATTGCGTGGCGAGATGAACACCTGGGTCAGCCCGTTGCGTTGGGCGGCAAGCAGTTTCTGCTTGAGCCCACCGATGGGCAGGACCCGGCCGTTCAGCGTGACCTCGCCGGTCATGCCGACCTCGGCCCGCACCTTGCGGCCGGTGGCCATCGACACCAGCGCGGTCACCATCGTGATACCGGCGCTCGGACCGTCCTTGGGCACCGCGCCCGCGGGGACGTGGACGTGGATGGTGCCGTCGAGGTTCTTCGGGTCGATGCCGAGTTGATCGGCGTGGGCCCGGACGTAGGAGAGCGCGATCTGCGCGGACTCCTTCATCACGTCACCCAGTTGTCCGGTCAGTTGCAGACCGTTCTTCCCCTCGGTGCGGTTGGCCTCGATGAACAGGACGTCGCCGCCCATGCCGGTGACCGCCAAACCCGTTGCCACACCGGGCACCGCGGTCCGTTCGGCCGACTCCGGGGTGAACCGGGCCCGGCCCAGATAGTCCCGCAGGTCGGGTTCGTCGATCGTGACCGGTGCTTGGGATTTGCCCGACGCGAGGTTGGTCGCCGCCTTGCGCAGCGCCTTGGCGAGGAGCCGTTCGAACTGTCGCACACCGGGTTCCCGGGTGTAGTTCGCGGCGATCTCGCGCAGCGCAGCGTCGGTCACGGTGACCTCGTCGTCGTCGAGCGCGGCCTTCTCGGCTTGCCGGGGCAGCAGGTAGTCGCGGGCGATCGCGACCTTGTCGTCCTCGGTGTAGCCGTCGAGCGTCACCAGTTCCATGCGGTCGAGCAACGCCGACGGGATGTTCTCGATGACGTTGGCGGTCGCGAGGAACAGGACGTCGGAGAGGTCGAGATCGAGGTCGAGGTAGTGGTCGCGGAACGTGTGGTTCTGCGCGGGGTCGAGGACCTCGAGCAGCGCCGCCGCCGGGTCACCCCGGTAGTCCGAGCCCACCTTGTCGATTTCGTCCAGCAGCACAACAGGATTCATCGATCCCGCTTCGCCGATGGCGCGCACGATCCGGCCGGGCAGCGCGCCGACGTAGGTGCGCCGGTGGCCGCGGATCTCCGCCTCGTCGCGGACGCCGCCGAGGGCGACGCGCACGAACTTGCGGCCCAGCGCGCGTGCGACGGACTCACCGAGCGACGTCTTGCCGACGCCGGGCGGGCCGGCGAGCACCATCACGGCACCCGATCCGCGTCCGCCGACGACCTGCAGGCCGCGCTCGGCACGACGCGCACGCACCGCCAGGTATTCGACGATGCGGTCTTTCACGTCGTCGAGTCCGTGGTGGTCGGTGTCGAGGATGTCGCGGGCACCCTTGATGTCGGTCGAGTCCTCGGTGGTGACACTCCACGGCAGGTCGAGCACGGTGTCCAACCATGTTCTGATCCAACCGGTTTCGGGTGACTGGTCGCTGGCGCGTTCGAGCTTGCCGATCTCGCGCAGTGCGGCCTCGCGCACATTGTCGGGCAGGTCGGCGGCTTCGACGCGGCCGCGGTAGTCGTCGGCGCCGTCAGGCTCGTCCTCGCCGAGTTCCTTGCGAATGGCGTTGAGCTGCTGCCGAAGCAGGAACTCCTTCTGCTGCTTCTCCATGCCGTTACGCACGTCGTCGGCGATCTTGTCGCTCACCTCGGTCTCGGCGATGTGCTCGCCGGTCCAGTCGATGAGCAGCTGCAGGCGTTCGCCGACGTCCGGCGTCTCCAGCAGTTGCCGCTTCTGGACATCGGTGAGCCACGACGAGTAGCCGGACGTATCGGCCAGCTCCGACGGGTCACTCATCTTGTTGACGGCGTCGATGACCTGCCAGGCCTCGCGTCGTTGCAGCATCGCGAGCACGAGCTTCTTGTACTCGGCCGCCTTTGCCCTGGTCTCGTCGGTGATTGTGGGATCGTCGGTCTCGGTGACCTCGACCCACAGCGCATTGCCGTTGCCGGTGGTCCCGGTCCCGATGTGGGCGCGCTGCTCACCTTTCAGCACCGCCGCAGTCCCGCCGCCGGGAATGCGCCCGACCTGCACGATCGACGCGATCACGCCGTAGGTCGGGTAGCGGTCGTCCAGTCGCGGCGCGACCAGCAGTTTGCCGGACTCGCTGGCACGTGCAGCATCAATCGTCGCCTGAGCAGCGTCGTCGAGCGGGATCGGCACGACCATCCCGGGCAGAACCACGACGTCGGGCACGAACAGCACGGGCAGTGAATAGGTCTTGTCAGACATTCATCCTCCAAAGTTCAGTCTGACCGACTCAACCCTGATGGCGGGATGTTTGTTCCCGGTGGATTTATGCCGTGGGTGAAGTGTAGCTTCTCACCGAACGTGTCATTTTCTCATCGGCTTGTCATAGGCGTGTCATCGTTCTCATCGGGCTGTCATGCGGCACGATAGCAAAATGCCTGATCAGATCGGTGCGACCGAGATTCGCTTCGTTACCGAAGCCGGTGACGAGACCATCAGTCAGGTCAGGGATCACTCGATCAGCTCGATGGCCCGAGCCCAGCCAGTGCGCCTGCCACCGTCCCACGCCGGCCAACGCCACTATCCAGGTCTTTTTTGGACCCGTACAACAGCCGACCACGTGGTTTACGAAAGCCTTCTCGAACGCGACCGCATCTTGCTTGCCGACTTCGATCCCGAAGTCGTTTGGATCACGGCGCAACCTTTCTGGATCACCGGCGACGACAGAGGTACCGGCCGACGCCACTGTCCCGATCTCCTACTGACGCGGGCTGATGGGTCATATTTGGTCGTGGACGTCAAGAATCCACGAATCGCGCAGAAAGACGAGGTCAAGGCCGTGTTCACGTGGACCAAGGTGGTGTCCAAGCGCCTCTCCGCCGATTATGAGGTTTGGACCGGCGAGGACTCGGCATTGATCAACAACATCAGATTCGCTTCTCAGGCTCGCCGCGAGTCGCGCGCGGCCCTGTTCCAGACGGTGCTCGAACGATTTCCAGAGGAGCTCTCAATCGCGCACGCTGAAGCCACACTCGCAGCCGAGCGGATTGCACGGCCTCGACACATCGTCCTCGAGCTTCTGTGGACGGGCACCTTCACGGCCGATCTCACCCGGCCATTCGGCGACAACACCTTGATCCATCGAGCCGAGGCCGTATGAGCAACACTTATCGACTTGCTGTTGGCGATCGGGTGTGGATCGACGGATCCGTGGTCCGCATAGTCGAGATCAGCGACAGTCGGTCGATAGTCGAATCGGATCGCGGCACACGAGCGGTGAGCACTCCACACCTCGTGAGGTCTTCTCAGCCGCTCGACGCACCTCGCAGGCCCTGCGAGACGTCCGGACAACTGCTTTCGAATCTTACGAAGAAACAGCAAGAGACTTACAACGCACGGCTCGCCGTCGTCGAAGCAGTACTGGAGATGCATCACAACAGCGGCGACTCTATCGGTCGCAGCTCCGAAACGGTCGCTCTCGCACACAACATGTCTGACCGCACCGTCAAACGCTGGGTGAAGGCGTATCAAGAGTCAGGACCAGCCGGCCTCGTCGAAGCAAGGAAGCAGCGCTCGCCGATCGACCCACTCTGGCGGGAGGCGTGCCTCGACGTACTCAATCGGTACACACGCGAATCCACACCCAGCAGAAACATAGTAATCGACCAGGCCAACAATCTGCTGACCGAGCGGTGTGGCGCCGATCTGGCGCCCACCCCATCCAATGCGACCGCCTACCGCTGGCTGGACGAGCTCTCCAAGGGTCGCTATTCATTTGGCAGCGGAAAGGCACGGCGAATCGCCGCCGACCGGCCGGAGGCCCCGTATGGCCGTTTGCGCGCCACGCGCCCCGGAGAGTACTTCGTACTCGACACAACGCGCCTCGACGTGTTCGCGATGGAGCCGATCACGCTGCGTTGGGTGCCGGTCGAACTCACTGTGGCGCAAGACCTCTATACACGCTGCATTGTCGGTCTGCGCCTGACCCCGATTTCAACCAAGGCAATCGACGTGGCCAATGTGTTACACCAGTCGGTGACGCCCCAAGAACCGGTCGACGACGGAGCGTGGCCGTTTCACGGCGTGCCTAGTTCGATCGCAATCGAACGCGACGACCCGACCGCAGACGATGCCACTCCGAGCATCCCAGGCTGCCTACCCGAGTCAATCGTTGTTGACCATGGCAAGATCTACCTCTCGCACCATGTCAGATCCGCCTGTGCGCGACTCGGAATCTCGATTCAGCCTGCGATCGTAAAGAAGGCGTCAGACAAGCCAACTGTCGAACGCTTCTTCAAGACCATTCGGCTCGGCCTGCTTCAGCAACTGCCGGGCTACAAGGGACCCGACGTCTATCACCGCGGTGAAGACATTGAGAGTCAAGCGTTCTACTACGTCGCCGAGCTTGAGTCGATAATTCGCGAGTGGACAGCTCGGGTGTACCACCGGTCGAAACACGAAGGCTTGTGTCTCCCTGAGACGCCCGGCCTCGAGCTATCACCGCTCGAAATGTACGAGATCGGCCTGGCTCGCGCCGGTGGACTCACCATCCCGTCCTCACCGGACCTTGCGTACGAGTTTCTCAATGTGGAGTGGCGCACGATCCAGCACTATGGCATAGAAGTGGATGGGCGCCGATACGATGGCGCGGCGCTCAACCCTTACCGGAATAGCAAGTCCAACTTCGGTGGTCCGAAGGCTAGAAAATGGCCAATCCACATAGACAGCGGCGATGTTCGACGCGTGTACTTCCGCGACCCCTCATCTGGCAAATGGTCGCCTCTGGTCTGGGAGCACGCAGGTGGACTCGACCAGCCCTTCTCCTCGGACGCCGCCGACTACACCAAGCTTCTGGCCGTCCGCGAAAACCGGCATGTCGACCCACAGGACGCCGTCCGCAACCTCCTCGATGAGTGGTCCAAAGGCAACACCAAATCCAAGCGCGACCGCGCCCTCGCACGACGCCTGGCCAGCACCCGTTCCACGGCAAGCGATACTGGCGATGGCCAACCTGACGACGAGATTGCATCACTGCCAGGAGTTATCGACCTTCTCGCGAGGAGAGCAGAACGTCGCCCTCCAGGTTGGGATTTGGACGATGACCTCGATGTGTTTGAGAAGTACCAAGGTGCAGACGATTCGAGCTATGAGGTATTCGACGAATGAGTAACCCATGGGCACTATGGCTTCGAAACAATCAACCGCATCGCTACAACCTGGCGTCAAAAGTGGGCTGGCACGACTTCGTGCATTCGCCGCCGCGCGCGAGCCTGGAACTCCTCACGAAGGGACAGATCGCAGCGCTCAGCGACGACGAGCGCGAAGACTACAACGAAGCTCGCTTTGTATGGAATGCCAACCTCCCGACTGTCAAGACAGCTCAACTCACGCACGCCTTCGCTGTCATCGATCAAGTCATGGCGTCCAACCGTCGCGATGGCGACCGCCTCCGCGGATCGGTCGTGATCGACGCCCCGCCAGGTCTCGGTAAGACCACCATCGCCATCCGCTACGCAAGGCAGTTCCATCGAACTGCAATTCGCCGCCTCAGCAGCGAGACCGCCGCAGGCGATCAGCGTATTCCGGTCGCCTTCATCCCGCTCGATGCTGGAATCACCCTCAAGGGCCTGAACAGAAAGATCCTCGCCTTCTATGGCCATCTGGGGGTAGCTGGTGCGAATACTTCTGGTTTGGGTGCGCTCGCGGTCGACTGCGTACGGAGCTGCGAGACTCAGATAATTGTCATCGATGACCTTCACTTCATCGACTTTCGAGACCGTCACGGTCGCGAAGTAAGCAATCATCTGAAGGGCTTGGCCAACGAAATGGCGGTCACGTTCATTTACGTCGGTGTACGCCTCACAGAGAAGAAGTTCTTCGACGAGGGCCTGGGAGGCGATGACGGTGCCGTGTACGCACAGACTGCCCGCCGTGCCACACGTGCACGCGTCGCGCCGTTCAACACCGACTCCGATGCCAGCAACGTCGCCTGGATCTCGCTTCTCAACGCCCTCGAATTGCACCTAATGCTCGCCGCGCAAACGCCTGGGACACTATCCGATTTCGGCAAGGAACTCTTCCGCCGAACGCAAGGGCACATCGGTTCACTGACGAACCTGCTCGATCGGGCCGCCTATCTGGCTATTAAGACGGGCACCGAGCAAATTACTGCGAGCATCCTGGAGGAGGTCGTCGTTGACAATGCCGCTCAGCGGCTCACCACTCCCAAGAGGTGAGAGAACCGACGCGGAGCAACTACCCTCCGCAATTGCGATACCAGACGGGTACAACCCGCGGCGGCTTCCCATACTCGTCGCCCCCAGGGACGATGAGACCGCACCGAGTTGGCTGCGCCGTTTCGGCCACCGCTACGGACTCACCGCACGCGCGCTACTCCGAGAACTCGGGATTCCAACGAGTGCCTGGTCCCCCACACGAGTCTCTGCGCATATCGCTGAGCACAGTGATTTGATTGTGGATACGGTGGGGCTACCGGACGAACGAGCCCGATACCTCCGGGCAGGACTCATATCCGAGGCTGTTTCCGCATTTCGCACGCACTGGGAACGGTACGGTAAGTCTTCGGAATCGATGCCCCTCGACCCTTCCTACTGTCCCGAATGCCTTGCTCAGCAAGGATACTGGAACTCGACATGGTCACTGCCGCTACACCGCGTCTGTGTCGAACATGCGATCTTGATGCCTACCAACTGCCCTCGGTGTGCCGAGACGCCGTGGGCGGGCACGAGTTGGCCCAATAGCACCGACCCCAACTGGGCCTGTCCGCAGCGCGACAATCGCCCCCGAACACCAAGAACTCGACACGCATACTGCGGCCACGACTTGCGCGACGTCGAGTTCCGTAGGGTTGCCCCCGAGATCGTTGAAGCTCAGGTTTGGATTCTCGAACTCGCACGCGGTGCATCAGAGCCTTCGACGAACAGCTTTGGCGGTCAGCGGTTCAGTACACGCGAATACTTCGACGCGGCTCTGACGCTGGGCAAGCCCATTATGAGCTGTCAGGCAGCAAGCGACCCTGACGCCGCGTGCCTCGAGCAACTCCTCAAGGTAAAGTCCATCCTCTGCGAGGAGGACGTTCATGCGGCTCATTCGCTCGCCGTAGAGCAGAGCGTCCTTACTCCAGGAACCTGGCTTCTCAGGGACGGCCGAGATTTGCCCCGTAGTCGGACGAATGCGGTTATCGGCCACCTCGCCATCACCCCGCTCGCCGAAAAGCTATCGCCGACGGCACAACTGACGTTTCGAGTTGCTAGTGGGTGTGCCCGTTATCCGACGGCCCACGAGATCCCGGGCAACCACATTCCTCTCTCGTCGATACCTCAAGTTCACTGGACGGGATTCCGCGACTACACGACTGCGAAGGATCGCGCCGTCCTTTCCATGCTCCTTGCACGGTCTGGGACCGCGAGACCTTGGGGCCATATCGCTTTCGCGCTAGGACTGCCTCACGAATTCTCGCGCTACCCACCACTACTCATCCGCCAGATCAAGCGCAGCGGCGATTGGACCGACACCCTGGATCAGATCGAGAACCAGACCCGGGAACTGCTCACCGGCCCGCCTCCTATCGATTACCACCGCCGGCGGCTTCAACTTGCCAATCCAGATCTCACGATCTCCATTGCGAGAATTCTTAGCACGAGCCGCACGTTCAGAGCAGTGACTCCACACGCGCTAGCCGTCGCGATTTGGGAGGTCTACACCGGCGGGGCCGCCGAGTTCGCGACAGAATCGCTCTACTCTGAGGATTCCAACGACGGCGATCTCAGCTCGGCGCGCAACCTGGTACGCGAGCAGTGGTCCACAATCCGATCAAACAGCCTGTTGCCTGACCTGGGATTCGGCGAGGAGCCACTTGAATGGCGCCCACCTTGAAGGAGCTACGTGCAGACAGGACACTCCGGCAACAGATCTGACTCGCGCTCGTCAGTGGCTTCGAGAATGCCCTCACTCTACCGCGGAACGCTTGAGGCGGATCAGCACATGTGCCGCGCAGATGTCTACGAGGCGAATGAGTCATACCGACGCCACGGGCTCAAAGGAGTCGGGCAACTCAACTCACTGATGGAAATCCTCCTGCAGCACACCTTCAACGCCGCAAGTCCACGCTATACACCGTGGGAAATTGATCGAGAACCACCAGGGCGTGCAATCTCCCTGCCGCCGACGGCATGGCCGCCGAGTTCGGAACCGACCCTTGCGACACGCTACCCGGATGGTCCGACGAACTGGTAGTCGAACGCCTCGGTCTTGATCGGGCATCGCCCGCAGGGTCGCGCGAGGTGTGGGCATTCGTCGGCGTCGCTTGCAACAATGCCCATGTGAAGTTCCGTCGCCGCAACCTCGAAGCTCTTGGAAACCTCGTCGTGGGCAACCTCGGACGCGACGATGCCCAGAACGTCGACGAAGTTCGGTACTTCCCGTATCGCTCCAGCATGTACATCACTGAGTTCTTTCAAGAGTTGGAGACGGAGTACCAGCACGACGGCTCCACCCGCCACCGGTGGGTTGCCGACGTGTGACGTGTAAGGGCTCGGGACATGCTTGACGTCGTGTCGTCGGGACATCGTTGACGTCTCACGCTTGTCGGTGGTCGCAGTCAGAGTGTGGGG